>JALQWO010000044.1 GCA_023258655.1 Bacteroidia bacterium | reverse complement strand
TTTGTTAACGCAAAAACTTCCGAACGATATCAAAACTTGGCTGCATGCCCCCAGAACTTCTGAGCCACTGGTTGAAAATACGGATGTGATGGGTTTTGTTCATCGGCTTTGGTTGCTATCAGAGGACGAAAAGGAATTGATCTTGTCTGGTTTTCAGGCATTGAATTCCCTGTATATCGCCGATGGTCATCATAGGGTTGCCGCTGTGACCCAGTACCTACAACAATCTGGTAAATCTGCACAACATGGTCTGATGTCGCTCGTGATGGATCAAGACGATCTGCTCATCAAGTCGTTCCATCGCTTGATCAAGGGTGTTGGCAAAACTGACGTATTGGCCTATTTTGATAACCATGGAATATCCTATTGCGAGGTAAAGGATTTGACATCCATTTCATTACAGGCAAATCAAGTGCTGGTGATGAATGTTCAAGGGGCATATCAATTTGCTTTGGGAACACCTGAAGCAGGATTAAACGCTGTTGAGCAGTTGGAGGTTTCCAGGATTGAGTCAGGCATCATGCGCGATTTATTGGGGATTGAAAATACAAGCAGCGATGCCCGTATCTCATTCATGCGTGGTGATACCCCTCTGACGCAAATGCAAGAAATGATAGCAAAAGGAGATTGTGATTGTGTTTTTGTGCTTCCCGCCAATTCCTTTGCACAGGTGGAAGCGGTTGCAGATCAAAACCTGACAATGCCACCTAAAAGTACATGGGTAGAGCCCAAGTTGTTGACAGGGTTGGTGTCTCAGTACTTTGATTAAAGCCAGACTTAGTTCCACCTTTTTCTCAGGTTTGGCGTTAGGCCAGCTCGGCCCACGGGGTTGATGAAAGATAGGGGGCCCGTGCGCTGATTCAACGGCGGGTATAAGTGCACTGATTAAAACAGAGAAAGCTGTTTTTTGTCGGCCTTCAATTGAAAAGAATCTCCCATTTCTGCGTACAAAGCTTCGATGGCGTCGATGTCGATACTGTACACACTGGAAGTTTTCACCGACTTCATCTTAATCAGTTTGCCATCTTTCAATTTTTGAAGGTGACCCGAAACGGTGCTTTGGCTGTAGGGCAATTGGTCCACGATGTCTTGACAGCTGCACTCTCCTTGTTGCATGAGGTGCTTTAGGATTGCGATTCTCCCCGGATGGCCCATGGCTTTTAGGCCGTCAGCCATTGTAGTTATCTTGTTTTCGAATTTTCCGCGAGCTGCCATTTTTTTATCGTTTAATCGTGAATTGCAAATATACTATGAAATATTATCGCTTAAAAGCAATAGAACTAAATGATGTGGTGAATTTGGTGAATGGGCTTCCTCACTTTCTGAGCATTCACAATGGGGTCGTTTTCTACATCGCGATAACCAACGGTGAGGATAACAGCGGCATGTAAGTTTTTGGATTGCAAATTCAGCAATTCATCCACTTTTTGGCGATTAAATCCTTCCATGGGCGTACTGTCTACCCGCAATTGGGCTGCGGCAGCCATGGCTTTTCCGAGCGCGATGTAGGCCTGGTTGCTCGACCATTTGATGATCTCTTGGGTGTCTTTGTTGCCCAAAAATCCCATGATGCTCTTGCGGAATCCTTCCAATTGACCGATATCTCGGTTTCTGGTTTTTGCCACAAACTGAAGATAATCATCCACCATTTCTTCGGTTACTGTTGTCCAAACGGCAAAAACAAACACATGGGAGGCCTCTATGAGCTGGGGTTGATTGTAAGCTGCCTCACGCATCTTCTCACGCAGTTCCGTGGATCGTACATCGTAAATTTCGAATGGTTGAAGTCCTAATGATGTGGCTGATAATCGGATGGACTCCAAAAGAACGTTTATTTTTTCAGGGGGTACTTCTTGATTGATATAGCGTTTGGTGGCATAGCGCCATTGTAAATCTTCGATGATGTTCATGCTTACAAAGGTAGTTGTCAATGCAGTTAACATCGCTCAGTGAGAATTGTTTGAATCCGTGTAAATTTGACGAGCGACAATATAAAACGACGAAGCAATCATGGCCTTACCCAATTTTGGAATGAAATCACAGCAACCATTGGTTCGGTGGATTTTGTTGCTGATGATACACGTTGCTTTGCTGACGATTTTGTTTTTCCCGGCAATTTCAGAGAATGCCGCGATGCAATGGGATGCCGCTGAGATTTATCTGCCTTGGAAGTATTTTCTGACAGATCAGGTGAGACATGGGTTTTTGCCGTTGTGGAATCCCTACATGTCGGGTGGCTTTCCCCAACACGGCGATCCAGGTTCGTGGTATGAGTTGAGTTACCTCTTCGCGATGGGAAAGCCATACGATTTGCAATCATTGCTTTATGAGTATCTATTCCATTTGATCATTGCCGCTTTGGGCTTTGGCTATTTCTTGCGTGGCTTTAACACTTCTTGGTGGTTGTCATCTACTCTTGGAATCGTTTACTCGCTGAATGGATTTTTTATGGGAAATGCCCAACATTTGGGTTGGGTGGTCGGTTTTGCTTGGTTGCCTTGGCTTTTGGGACTGTGTTTGCGGATTCTGTTTATCAGTAGGACAAAGCAACCCTTCGTTTCGACATCCTTGTTTTTGGGCGTGGTGGCGCATTTGCAATTTGTGGGGGGGTATTTGGGCGTTACTGCACTGTCTCTGTACTGTGCATTGGGAATGTGGTTGGTTTGGCTTTCGAAATCTGCCGAGAACCGGGCAAAGCAGCAAGTACTGAAACAAGCCGCTGCATTTGGCATCAGTTTGCTGGTTTTTGTCCTATTGTCGCTTCCCGCTTTGCTGAGTTTCTGGGACTTGCAATCGCTAATTACCCGCTCGAGTACTTTGTCCCTCGGCGATTTGCAATTCGGACATTGGCCCTGGAAAGCCTTGGTGACAATGTGCTATGTTGAGGCGGATGCCGCTTTGGCCCATTCACTGCATGCCGATATCAGTCTCATCAATGTACGATGGAGTTTTTTGCTTTTGTTGTCGGTGTCGGTTTTTGTTTTGGTCAATGGGTTTATTAGGCTGAGGCGATTGACACCGAGTAAGGTCTTGAATAAGAAAACTTTGATTGCCCTGATGTTGGCAGTTGTTTGTTTTTTTCTGGCAGTTGGACCAGAAACGAGTCTGCATGGATTCTTGATTCCCAAATTGCCATTGTTGAAGCTCTTCAGATTTCCCGCATTGTATCGTGGTATGGGTTTGTTTCTATTGTTGATGGTTGCTGCCATGATCCTCAATGGGACGGAAGAGAAGTGGGTTAAAAGGAAAGGATTGTTGTTCGTTGTCCTGTTGTTAGAATCCGTATTGGGCGCTTATCGCGACATCCCAAATACCGTGCTCGTTCCCATACCTGCCCATGAAGTGAATTCGATGTTGATCAATCTTCAAAACAAAGAAAATTCTACGGACAAATGGAGTAATCAAATCCCTATGGCGTTGGCGGTTGATCAAGATTCTTCGATGAATGCTTTGATACCCTTCATGAATCAAAATCAAGGAATTTACCTTAAACAGTGGGCAACGGACGGATACAATCCTTATCAACTTCGTTCAAGGGAAATGGATACAGCAAATGAGTTTGACAAGGATCATTTGCCCATAGCAGCGTTGGATGAGGAAAATCGAATGATTGAGAAAGGCGTTGTTAGGGTGGAGGGGATAAAGGAGAATGGACAGTCCATTGCATTCCGTGGTGTTCACTGTTCAGCCAATACACACTCATTGCTGGTAAAACAAACACCCTCGAGACATTGGAAGTTGATGATCGAAGGCAGGGAAGTACCCTGGAAATCCTTTGGACAACGCGGAATCCAAATACCGCGATGCAATTCATTTGAATTGGTGTACGCACCCAATTATCTGTCCAAGTTGGTTTTGGGTAGCAGTGCACTAACCTGGTTCCTGCTGCTGTCTTTGTTGATTATCAATAGAATTGCGTTTTTCAGGAGACTTTCGCTGAAAAATCATTGAATATTTTTCAAAATACATTTGGCAAAGTCAATAGAAATGCTAACTTTGCAGTCCCGTTCGAAAGAACAGAAAGGGAGTTTAGCTCAGCTGGTTCAGAGCATCTGCCTTACAAGCAGAGGGTCGGGGGTTCGAATCCCTCAACTCCCACCAAAAAAAGCCTCGCATTTGCGGGGCTTTTTTTATGCCTTCGTCTTTTTGGCGACAGGGTGAATGCTGATGGTGTCAGCATCCGCGACTAGGCCTGCACTTTGCCCTGCAAATCCGGAATTAACTGCCTGCCTTGAATCCCAATTTCCACAATTGTCCGTAATGACTCACCAACGCATCAAGGAATGTGCGGTGTGATTTATAGGGCAGGTTAAACTCTGCGCATGTCGCCCTAACGATTTTGGAAATTTCAGGATAGTGCACGTGGCAAACGGTTGGGAAAAGGTGATGCTCTATTTGATAGTTCAGTCCCCCGAAACACCAGGTAATCACAGAGCTCTTTTCTGCGAAGTTGGCTGTTGTTTTGATTTGATGAATGGCCCAACTGTTTTCCATTTGACCATTGTTGTCTGAACTTTCAAAATACGCCATGTCTTCACCAACATGAGCCGGCTGAGTGGCCAAAGCCAATATAATTCCGCTGATGAAGTGGTGCATGAAAAAACCTGCAATTGTGTGCCCATAGCCAAACTGTGATGTGTAAATGGGCAACAGCAAAGTCGTTGGCCAATACAGCAATTTGATGGTCCAAATTTCAAACAATGCTCTACGGTTACTTCTGCCCATCCGCTCGTAAAGTCCCTGTTTGCTATACCGGGAATATTGCTCAAAATCCTTGCTAAGGATCCACACGAAAGGAAAAATCATGTATAAGAAGGAGGTATAGAGCCACTGAAATCGGTGCATCGCTTTGTAGGGATGCTTTGGGGTAAAACGAATGATTGTTTTTCTAATGTCTTCGTCTTGTCCCACGATATTGGTATACGTGTGGTGAAAAATGTTGTGCTGAATTTTCCAGTTGATGTTGTAGGCACCTACCAAATTCAACGTTCCCCCCATCATGTTGTTAACCCATTTCTTTGATGAATAAGCGCCATGATTGGCATCGTGCATGATTGTGAGTCCAATGCCCACCATACCAAGTCCAGCCATCGCCCACAAAGAATATTGCATCGTTAAATTCTGGACATCGCCAAAAATCAAATAGCAAAGTGGAATGAAGTATAGCAATAAAATGATGGCTGATTTTAGTTTCATGCCCGCAGTGGCGTATCGGCTCTTTCCTTTTCCTTGGAAATAATCGTTCACGCGTTTGGTAACCAATTGGAAAAATTCTGGCTGCTGTTTTTGGTTAAAATGGATTTTATTCGGCTCCATGGATTTTTATATTCAAACATATTTGAATGTTCGCCATTGACATTACGGATTTTCGCAAAAACCGTGATTAGATTTTAAGGTTTTTTGCAACTATCATTTGTCGATTAATTGTTGGCGATAGATAATGCAGAATCGATAACTTCGCAAACATGAGACCCGAATCGAAAGCGTTTTTAGAAACCTACCTCAACAATGTAAGTCCCACCGGATTTGAACACTCTGGACAATCGCTGTGGCTAGATTACCTGAAACCTTATGTGCAAGAATCGTTTGTAGATACCTACGGTACCGCTGTGGGTGTTATCAATCCCGGAATGCCGTACAAGGTTGTTTTGGAGGCACATGCCGATGAGATCTCCTGGTTTGTGAATTACATCTCAGAGGATGGATACATCTATGTTATCCGAAACGGGGGCTCCGATTTTCAAATTGCCCCTTCCATGCGATGCAACATTCATTGTGAAAATGGAAATGTGGTGAAAGGGGTCTTTGGTTGGCCGGCCATCCATGTTCGGACCGATAAAAACCCGGAAACCAAACAGGAGAATATCTTTATCGATTTGGGTTGCAGTAACAAAGCGGAAGTAGAAGCCTTGGGAGTTCACGTAGGTGCGGTTGCAGTGTTTGAAGCCGATTGCTTTTGGTTAAATGAAACCCATTTGGTGGGTAGGGCACTCGACAATCGAATGGGTGGGTTCATGATCGCAGAAGTAGCCAGACAGCTATCCGAAAATAAAGACCCATTGCCCTTCACGGTATATTTGGTGAATAGTGTCCAGGAAGAAATTGGACTTCGCGGAGCGGAAATGATCTCTCGGCGTTTGCAGCCCGATGTGGCCATCATTACCGATGTAACCCATGATACCTGCTCGCCGCTCTACAACAAGAAACAACAAGGAGATTGCAAGTGCGGAAAAGGCGCTGTTGTCACCTACGGTCCCGCCGTTCAAAACAATTTGTTGCAAACCATCATCGGTGTTGCCAAATCCAATGAAATTGCCATACAACGGAATGCCGTAAGCAGAAGCACCGGTACAGACACCGATTCTTTTGCATATTCTGGTATGGGCGTCGCATCCGCTTTGATTTCATTGCCCTTGAAATACATGCATACTACGGTTGAAACAGTGCACATGGATGACGTGAATAGCTGTGTTCAATTGATGTATCAAACGGTGAAAACGTTACAAGCTGGTCAAACGTTCAATTACATCTGATGCAATTGTTGACAATGAAGCGGACACCCATTCCCAAAGGACATTGGTCGTTTGGAATATTGGTGTGGCCCTTTCTGAAATTATTGAGTTTGTTGCCATTTTCGGTTTTGTATCTGATTTCTGATGGCTTGAATTTCATACTTTACCGATTAATAGGATATCGTGTAGCCGTTGTAAGGGAGAATTTGAAAAATTCATTTCCGGAAAAATCGGCCGAGGAATTGAGAAAAATTGAACGCGATTTTTTCAAGCATTTGGGCGACCTATTTGTGGAAACGATCAAAGGGATGTCGATCAGTGCCGAACAAATGAAAAAGCGTATGGCCAACTTGGACCAGCATCATTATGATACACTCTTCAATCAAGAGCAAAGTGCAATCATCGTCATGAGTCATTGTGGCAATTGGGAGTGGATCTGTTTGATGAGTCAAATTGTTTGTCAACAACGTGTACAGTGTATCTACAAATCCTTATCCAACAGTGGATTCGATCGTTGGATGTTTTCCATTCGAAGCAAATTTGGTGCGAATCCCATCCCCATGGAGCAAACCCTGAGGGTATTGGATGCCAACAAATCAGTGGTTACCGTGAATGCATTCATTGGCGATCAAAATCCAAGCTCAGGAAAAGGCGCTTATTGGGCGGAGTTTTTACACCAAGACACGCCCTTCATGATGGGTCCTGAAAAAATTGCCAAGAAATTCAATATGCCTTTGTACTACCTTTCAAGTAGGAAGGTGAGACGCGGCTATTATGAAGCACAGACCGTGCCCTTGTGTTTGGAACCATCGTCCATGCCAGATGGAGAAATTACGCGGCTCATCGCAGAACACACGGAAAGGGAAATCCAAAATCAACCCCACATATGGCTGTGGAGTCACCGTCGTTGGAAGCACAAACGCAGCAATTAATTGCTCAAGCCATACTTCTGCGTATCCAAGGGTTTGCCTGTGATGGATTCGTAAATGGTCATGATCGCTTCAACACCCATTTGAAAGTCGATCTGTGTCTTGGCCGTTCCGATTTGCGCGGCTTGAACCCAAAGATTGTAATTGGTCACATCTTTTTGCATTTGATAGGCTTGGGCTCCTAAACCATAAACACGGTAATCCATGGGGTTCACAGCTACAGCTTCTTGCAATGTTGCCAGACCTGACATCGCATCTCCTTTCATGAGCTGCGCTTGGGCCTTCATGACATACCCTTCGCCATCGCGGGGTCTAGATTCAATAAATTCAGACATTACCTGTATGGCTTTGTCGTAATTCTTTTGATTGACATAATACTGATGCAATGCAAAACAACTGCGCGAGTGTTCAGGATAGTATTTGCGGGCTGTTTCCGCAGCGGTAATGGCTTTGTCTATCTGTCCCAAATTGGCATATGCAGTGGAAATATAAAAATGGATTTCTGAGCGATTGGGGTCCTTGGTTAAGTACCGATCGAGCATTTCAATCCCTTTCGCGAAAGCCGTATCCTTTTCGATGGCCTTGATTCCTTCATAATCATCGAAATCACCGGTTGGGGAGCTGATGGGTCTCTCAATGACAACGCCGGCGGGCACACCATCAACCATCTGTTGATAGACTGTACCCTTTGGAGGGAACTCACCAGAGTTTAAACGTGCTTTGTCGAAATAGGCATTGTAGAAGATGCAATAATCCCATTTTTTCGCACTGCGATCATCGAAACGGGTATATCCCACATGGACATTCTTGTGATTTCTGCAGTAATATTTTACGTGATCCATTCCGTAAGACAAAACCTCGAATTTCTTGTTGGGATTTTTCTCAACCACATTTCTCAAAAACCATTCTGTACTCGGCCGGAGGCTTGCCAAATAATAATCCATTTCATATTCTCCGTAAGCCTTTTCTGTGCCACCTTGTATTTCATTGAAATAGGAATAACTCACTGGGTGGTTTGCAAAAATGAATTTTGCTGGCATGATCGTGAGTCCCAAGGCGATGGCTAATACCCAACCTTTCAATTTGAGATTGCCTTTACTCAAAAGGTTATCCAACCATTGATATCCTACAAATGCAATTCCCACGAAACAGGGTAGGGTAAAGAGTATCTGACGGATTCCACCATACACTTGAGATTTCTGGATGTAGATGTAAACCACCGGAAAGATCGCTGCAAAAAGGATCAGGAAAATTTCATTGTTGAATTTCTTTCTGTTGGGATAAAGTAACAGCGCAAACAAACCGATTCCCAACATCACGGCCAAAGGCGTAGTAATGATCAAATACTTCCGCAAATAGTACAAGGGCAACATATCAGAATCATACAATTTGCCTTCAAAAAGCTGTCGAAGTGAAACGGAGTAATTGGTAAATTCCTTCAGTGCTTCCATGGGGTTATTGAATGGCTCAGACCATCCATAAGGCCAAACGATGATCCCCAAAATGTATGAGGCTAATCCAAGGGAAACCAACCACATCAACAGGGAGGTGATACCTTTCCATTTGAATCCCAAGAATTGCTTCAAGCCGATGGATTCTATATACTTCAACCCAGCATACATGAAAAAGATGGCTACGCTCAACAATCCGCCGATACGTACGCTGATCCCAAGCGCAGTACCTAATACCAAGCCCAATAGGTTATTCCAAGAATAGTTACCACCGTTTCCAAACAATTTCAAAGCATAGTAAAGACTCATGACATAACCCAAAGCAAAAGGAACGTCCTTGGGATTGTTCATCGCCTCGCCAAAGAATCGGGGCATAAAGAGCATAATTAGCAGGGAAGACCATGCATACAACCAACTACCCCGGGTGAGTTTCTTTACGATTAGCGCCGTGTAGAGGATGGTTAAAAATCCAAAGAATGCATTCCACCAATGTCTAAAACCCATATAATCCTCAACACCCATCCAATGTCCCAAAATGGTTGTAAACGTATCGAAACTTGAGCCGTAAACGTGCATCACACGGTCTGGATCCTTGATTGTTGCCACATCAGATCCCATTTCTGGCAATGCTTTCGCCAAAGTTGGCATACGCTGACCTTTGAGTTCATTGGTATCGATGGGAATGGCTAAGCCAATGGGATCCAGGTAGTAATTGGCGATCAGTTTGGAATATGTATACTGAGTAAACTCATCCCCAGATATCGAGGCGGTTTTGCTCATTTGGGTCATAAATACGACAGAAAATAGGGCAATGAGCATAAAAGCCCAACGGTGTATTTGTTTGTTCCCCGAAACGTAATATTTGTATGCCATTTGCCAACGGGCTGTGAAAATCGTTGTCAGCGGAATTTTGTTGGCATTGTTTTGTAAGGTCACTATTTGCAGTTTGGCGCCAGATTTCTCCAATAAATAGGCCATACCAAACAGCGATTCAAATCCCATTTGCTCAGTTTTCAAATGCTGCAAACTTTCGGCATTTACCAAAATCCATTTGATTTGTAGGTCGGCATCGCTGTGACCCGTCAGCGATTCAGACAACCAAGCATTGTTGGATTTGGGTTTTCCAACTGCATAGGCTGCTTTATTTTCTGACGCGATTGCATCGGCCGCTCCCTGAAATTCACTGGGTTTTGGTGCATTGCTACCCGCATAGACAGCGTATAAAATGGATGGTTCAACGCCATTGCCGGATGAAACAGAAATTGACTGAACCAACAGTTGAAAATCGGTAAGTGAGATGATGGTTACGGGGCTATTTTTTGCCTCAGATTGGGGTTGAGCGGTGTTAGTAACAGATTTTGCCATACCTATTGGCAAACCTACAAGAATTTTCGTTTTGAATGATTGCGAAAATTGAAAAAAACCAACTTACAACGGAACAAGTATTTGCAAATATTCCAAAATATGCCTTTTTATCGATTTTTTCAACATTATTTCATTAATTTTGCCGCCCGATCAAAGGAGGAACTATTTCTTGACAAACGAAAAAAATGAACAAGCCATCGAAGAAACCGTAGAAGTTTCTAAGGCAAAAAACACCAAAGCTGCTGTTGCATCAGCACATGACGATTTCGACTGGGGAGCCGATGAAGCCGGTTTGAGTCTTATTCTAACGACGAGCGCAAGCGTCTTGAAGATGCTTACAACTCTACTTTCCAACCGGTTGTTGAAAAACAAGTTGTGAAGGGTACCGTTGTAGGTATGAATGAAAAAGACGTAGTTGTGAACATTGGATTCAAGAGCGACGGTCTTGTACCACGCACGGAATTCCGTGATGTTCCCAATTTGGCTTTGGGCGATGAAGTAGAAGTATTTGTCGACATCGCAGAAGACAAAATGGGTCAGTTGATTTTGAGCAGAAAGAAAGCATTGCAAGAAACTGCTTGGGAGAAAATTGTTGAAGCACACAACAATGACGCCATCGTTACCGGTTATGTACGCAGCAGAACCAAAGGTGGATTGGTGGTTGATGTATTCAGTTTTGATACGTTCCTGC
>JALQWO010000043.1 GCA_023258655.1 Bacteroidia bacterium | reverse complement strand
AAAGCATGGCCGTGATCTCTATAGGCAGTGATTACTTTATCTCCAGATTTGATGGCAGTCATCATGCCCGCAGTAATGGCTTCTTGGCCAATGTACAAGTGGCAAAAGCCTTTGATTTTCTGCTGTCCGTAAAGCTGTGCAGCTTTTTCTTCAAAACGACGTTGCAACAAAATGCTTCTGTACCAATTGAGATATTCTTTTTTACCGAATTTCATTTGTCTTAGATAAAGTGTCGGCAAAAATAAAACGAAACCTCCGAATCTGAATCATTCCATGAGGAGTAAATATAGAATAAAGATCAAATCTTCTCTTCGATGTTTTTTACTTTGTCTTTGATGAGCCCTATTTCTCGTTGAATCATTCTGATGGCAGGGCCAATATCATTCGATTCAGTGGTCGTGGGTTCTTCGAATTTGGGATTGATATAGTTGACAAATTTCCATATCTCCAAAATGTCATCAACCTTCACTGTGTATGGGCTGTATAACGTATTCGTACTGCAAAGTAGAAATGTGCCATCTTCTTCAATCCGGTTGTACAACACCTTGAATACGATTCCTTCGTCCTGTGTGATGACGATGTAGGGATGTCCGTTTCTAACCATATTCCAGTCCTGGACATATTCTCCGGTAACAAAAGCACCATCGGAAACAGGAGGCATACTATCTCCAGAGATGGGAAAGCTCCGGTATTTGCGGTTGGCCGATAAAAAAGGAAGGTTAAATGCAGGTAGCGTTTTGATGTAGTCTGGGTCTGCGTAACCGGTTGCGTAACCTGCCTTTGCTTTCACCGGAACCAATTCGATGTTTTCATCATTTTCTGCGTTCACAGTGGTTGCCAAAATTCTCAATCGAGTCCCGGTTAAATCCAAGTCGAAACCCTTTTCCAACTGCGACAATTGCATTTCACTCAGCCGGTTTAAATCGGTGCGCAACAACTTGTCAATGTTGATTTGGAAAAATTCCGACAGTCGGATCAAAATCTGTATTCCCGGTTCAGCCACGCCATTTTCATAACTATTGTATGCAGAGCGCGTGATGTTTAGGCTTTTGGCCACGTCTTCTTGGCTTCTTTTGCGACGTTTGCGCAGGAGTTTTAGGTTTTCTTTGAGGAACATTGTTAAAAAAATTGACAATTATTTGCTTGGTAAATGAACAACAGATTTTTCATATTGTCAAATTTCTGGAACTTTTTTTGTCATTTTTTTTAGCATCGATCAAATTGTCAATAAAATGGTGATTGTATCTTGTTGTGGAGGTTTGCGATTCATTTGGTTTGACATTACTTTGCCACTATGAACTTTTGGCTAATCAAATCAGAGCCTTTCAAGTATAGTTGGGAACAGTTCACCAAAGACCAACAAACATTTTGGGATGGTGTGCGAAATTACCAAGCAAGAAATAATCTGATGGCCATGGAGCTCGGAGATATGTGTTTGTTTTACCACAGCAATGAAGGAAAAGAGGTAGTTGGCGTTGCGGAAGTGATTAAAACCCATTATCAAGACCCTACGACAGATGAAACTGCATGGGTAGTTGTCGATGTGAAGCCTGCGTATCAATTAAAAAATCCCGTTACTTTGCAAACCATGAAATCCGACCCCAGACTTACCAATATGGGGCTACTTCGTCAACCTAGGCTATCGGTCATCGCGCTAACAAAAGATGAGTTTGATACCGTAATTTTGTTATCCAATGAGCCAACCTAAACTGCTCATCAATACCCTGAAATTGAACCTCATCATCAAGAGGTTTGCTCTTCAATTGATAGAGATGCACGGGGATTTTTCTCAAACTGCCATCATCGGCTTACAACCGCGGGGAATTAGTTTGGCCAAGAAACTGTGTGACTATATCAATGAGCTACAACCTGAAAATGCCCTGAAATACGGCGAATTGGACCATACCTTTTTTCGAGATGATATTGGCAGGGGTGAAATCTTCATGCCCAAAAAATCCAACATCAATTTCTCAACGGAGAATCTTAACATCATACTGGTCGACGATGTATTGTATACCGGTAGGAGTGTAAGGGCATCCATCGATGCACTTATGAGTTTTGGTAGACCCAAACAAGTGGAATTGATGGTTTTGGTTGACCGACGTTTCCAAAGGGAGTTGCCGATATCACCCAATTATGTTGGGGTGGTAGTAGATTCGCGAAGCACAGGGGAGCATGTAAAAGTTGAGTGGACAGAAGATCAACAACAAGTTTGGTTATTAAGCAAGAAAGAATGACAGCGAACGCACCCATAAAACACTTGCTAGGCATTAAAGGATTGAGTGAATCCCATATTCAAACCATTTTTGAAACTGCCGATAATTTTAAATCGCTGCTCAACAGCCCGGTAAAGAAAACGCCGGCATTGCGCGATGTGACCATTGCGAATTTATTTTTTGAAAATTCAACCCGTACCCGCGTTTCCTTCGAATTGGCAGAAAAGCGACTGGGAGCCGATATCATCAATTTTTCTAGTTCATCGTCGAGTGTAAAAAAAGGAGAAACCTTGATCGACACCGTTAACAACATCCTTTCAATGAAGGTAGATATGGTGGTGATGAGGCATCCAGCGCCAGGGGCTTGCGTATTCCTATCAAAACACATCGATGCCCAAATCGTGAATGCAGGCGATGGTACCCATGAGCATCCAACCCAAGCATTGTTAGATGCGTATTCCATTCGTGAGCAATACGGTGATGTGGCCGGTAAAAAAGTTGTGATTGTGGGTGATATCCTACACTCAAGGGTTGCACTTAGTAACATTTATTGCCTTCAATTACTCGGCGCTGAAGTCATGGTATGTGGCCCAGCCACACTTATCCCAAAGCACATTGCTGCGTTGGGTGTGAAAGTGTCTCATAACCTCGAAGAAGCCTTGAATTGGTGTGACGTGGCGAATATGCTCAGAATTCAATTGGAGCGCCAAGACCAACGATATTTCCCGTCCCTCAAAGAATATTCGAGATTGTACGGTCTTACCATGGAAAAATTGCAGCGACTTCAAAAAGAGATTTGCATAATGCACCCTGGCCCAATCAATCGCGGTGTGGAAATAAGCAGTGATGTGGCAGACAGCGATCAAAGTATCATCTTACAACAAGTGGAAAATGGGGTAGCGGTAAGAATGGCGGTACTCTTCTTACTCGGACAGCAAAGACTTTAAAAAGACAATGACAGTACAGGAATCAAGTAATCCCATTTTGGTTGAGAACATTCGGGGAGAGGTGGTTGAGAGTTTTCACAGGGGTTCCTTTTGTGTGGTTGATCAACATGGCGAGGTGTTGTGGTCGGAAGGTGATATTCAACAAGTATCATTTCCCCGTTCAGCCCTCAAATATTTTCAGCATATTCCTTTTTTACTTTCAGGAGGATTCGACGCATTGGGGTTTACGGACAAGGAACTGGCCATTATGTGTGCCTCACACAATGGGGAAGATATCCACTTAGAGGCAGTGAATGCCGTGCTTCATCGCATATCGCTGAAATCCGATAATTTAAAGTGTGGACCGCAACAGCCCACCTTGAAAAAAGATTTCGTGGCTTTGATTAAGAACGACAAAGAACCCAGTTGTATGCATAACAATTGCAGTGGTAAACATGCGGGATTCTTGGCTCATTGTGTTTACAATAAACTTTCGCTAGAAGATTATTTATCTCCCAATCACCTGTTGCATGTTGCCATCAAGCAAATCACTGCACTATTTTATGAAATGAACGAGTCGGAATTGGCAGTGGGCGTAGATGGCTGTTCCGCTCCCATATTCGGCATGCCATTGAGAAATCAAGCGTTGGCCTACAAAAATTTGGTTGCGCCAATGCCATGGAAAGACCAGAGAATGGAACAAATTTGTGAGAGAATAGTCCAAGCTGTGGCAGAATACCCCCAATTGGTTGCGGGATCTAAGCGCTATTGCACAGATTTAATGAAAGTGACTAAGGGGAAAATTATCGGTAAAACTGGGGCCGATGGGGTATATTGTTTGACTGTTCCGCATAAAAAATGGGGAATTGCCATTAAAATCGACGATGGTAAAATGGGTCCACAGTACCAAGTAGCCCAAGAGATTTTACTCAAATTAAATTTGTTGACCGATGAGGAAGCCAAGGAACTAGAGGGCCATTGGCGTTGCGACAACACCAATTTTGCGGGTAACTATGTTGGATATTCTGCGGCTGTGTCGCTCACGCCACCATCCAATCTTAAATCCTTTTGATATGCCGTTATACCTAGTAGAAAGTGACATCGCCGAAATGGATGAGCGAATGACAAGACTCATTCCCAGGCAGCGCCAGTATGTGGATGAATTGTTTCAACGTGGGGTATTGCACATGTACGCAGTGAACGACGAAATCAATAAATGGTGGTGTACCATAGAAGCTGATTCAGAATCCGATGTTTTGTTGGTATTGTCAGAAATGCCTATCATTGAATGGTTAAATCCTGTAGTTCATGGACTGATGTTCTACAATTCTGCCGATCAAATGATACCGCCCATTTCGCTAAATTAACCATGAAAACAAAATCCTTATGCCTCGTAGTGTTGATTGGAATCATCACTGCCTTTGCTCCGTTGCAGGCCCAATACAAGGTTTATCAGCCTGGTTCTTTGCAAGAAACTTATGCAATACTCAGTAACAAAGATGTGCTTAATGGATTTCGGTATTATCCGCAAACCCCCGAGTTGCTGAATACAATCACCAAATCAAAGCGATACACCGATACTGGGGAACAAATCACATTGTTACCACCGCTGAGGACGAGCAAAGCATCGAAGTACTTTTACTACAATCACCCCGAATACAATGGTCGAATTCGCGTTGGCTTGGGAACAAAAAATTGGATTCGAAATTTGGGAAAGAATTCTTTGTTGAGTACCCCCGCTTGGTTTTATTCGTACATGGACGATGAAGTCCCCAGAGAAAGTCAAAAGCTGTTATATCCCAAACCCTATGACAATTATTTGGTAGTTAACCCCATCGTTGATTTTGTGACAGGTCCGCCCGCCGCATTCGGAAGGCAACAATTGACCAACGGAAGAGGGGCTGAAGTTTTTGGAAAAGTGGGTGGGCGAGTTGCATTTACATCCCAGGTCTACGAAGCGCAGATTCGCCCTCAGCAATATGTCCAAAGCGTACTTGATTCTTTCGGGACGATTCCTGGGGTTGGCTTTTGGATGGGCAATGCTTGGAACTACAGCGATTTTATCATGGCGCGTGGTTCAGTACATACCAATTTGGTTAATTCGGCACGAGATAACAGCCATGTATTGATGAGTTTTGGACATGATCAACAGTTTGTGGGCTATGGATACCGCAGTTTGATTCTTAGCAATTTTTCGCCTGCAACAGCATATCTGCGATTGAATACCAAAATAGGTCCTTTCTCCTACCAAAATATATTCAAGGAATTGACGGTTGGCGACGGTATTTTTTCTGGGAGTCAAATAAAGGAATCCAAGTATTTGGCAGCACATCGAGGATCGTTGGATTTGGGAGAATCTGGCATTGAAATAGGGTTTAATGAGATGATTGTTCATCACCGACCCAATGGTGGGTTTGATTTGAATTATTTGAATCCCATTATTTTTTATCGCTCCATTGAAAGAGACCTTGGCTCCGGTGATAATGCATTACTGGCCTTTGATGCAAGATGGAAACGCAAACTATTTACCTATTATTTCCAGTTACTCGTAGATGAGTTCAATGCCCGAAAAATTTACGAGGGCAAAGATTGGAGCAACAAACAAGGCTATCAATTGGGATTTTACTATCAACCCATCATTCCTGAGTACGGTGATTTGTTGGTACAGGTTGAATTCAATTCGGTTAGACCATATACCTACGCGCATTTTGATCAATACACCAATTACGACAATTTTAATCAACCATTGGCTCATCCTTTGGGGAGCAATTTTCGAGAAGGTGTAGTTCGGGTGGTGCTGAAACCGAAAATGATTGCGGGGTTAACATTGATTCATACCACGATGTTCGCTGAAAAAGGATTTGATCCTTACATCAGTGGACCCAATTATGGTGGAAACATACACCGAAGTTATAAAACGCGTGTTCGGGACGACAATGTTTATATGCAACAAGGTGAATTCGGCAGAATTCTCAACACAAAGACGCAAATACTGTATGAGTTGATGCCGAATATGTGGTTGACGCTCAATGCACAATATCGAACGCAATCGGGGTTCAGAAAATATGCTGAAAGCTATTTCTCTGTTGGATGGAAGTGGAATTGGTACGAAGAAACCCAACTTTTCTAATGGGTCAGATTCGCCCTTTACTTACTCAATCCAACTGAAAATTTTACCCCAACGAATTCCTTTAACCTTATACTCTGGATTTCCATTGTTGGTTAAAGGTTGGTTTGAATCAGGATCAATGGCCATGACTTTCTTCAAGCTAAAGAAGGTGAATAATGGCTTTCCAACGATATGGTCTTCAGGTACATAGCCCCAGAATCGAGAGTCTAAGCTGTTGTATCTATTGTCGCCAATCATCCAATAGTAACCCATTTTGAATGTGTAGGATGTTACTTCAACACTTCCATTGTTTTGATAAAATTTGCCCCCGCGCTGAATGATATCACCTTTTTCATACTTGTTGATGGCCAGTTTTAAAAAGTCCCAGTTCTGCGCTGTTAAACGAATGGTTTCTCCGCGTTTTGGCAAACGAACCTCGCCGTAATTATTGATGTTCCATTTGGGATGTGTAAAATCAAAAATAGATGTGTCTGCATGATTATCAAGTAGTTGGCCTCCAAAACGCACATTGCCTGGGAACATAACTCGCTGATACCCTTCATCAATTGAATCGAGGAAAATACTCATTACCTCTGGATGGTTTTTGAGTTTCTCGTAATTCTCTGGCCAAGTAAACAGATGATAAGGAATGATATATTTGCCTGTTTTTTGTGCGGCGTCTTGAATCATTTTGGCATTGGGAGGGAAGTTGAAATCGCCCAAATCATTTTGTTCTAAGAAGTCTTCGGTGATGGGTGTTTTGAGTAACGCCAAATAACGTTTTTGCTGCTTGCCTACACGGGGCAACAACTTATCATTCACGTAAATCTGTCCACCAACCAATTTGATTCGATCCCCGGGTATGCCCACACATCGCTTTACATAATTGTCTTTTTTGTCGGCGGGCAATCGCAATTGGATACCCGTTTCAGTTTGTTCGTAATCTGAAAGGCCGTCAGCATTAGCATCATCATCGGTTGGCCAGTTAAATACAATGATATCATTGTTTTTGATGGTGTACCATCCAGGCAATCTCATATAGGGTAATTCCACCAAATCGGTGTAGGCTTTTACCCCCATGATTTGCTTCGGGGCCAAAACGGGCACCGTGATGGGCGTCATTGGAATTCGCATGCCAATTTTGGCACGACTCACGACCAAATAATCACCCACCATCAAATTGGATTCCATAGAGGGGGTAGGAATTTGGTACAAGTCAAAATACAATGCGCGCATACCACCGGCAACATACGCGGCGAACAAAATAGCATCGCCCCATTCCCGCATACCATCATGTTTGGGAACATTTGCCTCTTTCCAAGCGCGATTGCCAGCAGGACCCATAAATTTCAGCGGTTTGAAGGCAAGGATAGGGAAGTAAATGAAGCTAAATACAGTGCCAATTAACTGTTCCCAGTAGCCATTTTTGCCGAAAGATCTCAGAATATCTAACGTGATATTGAAACTGAATAAAATGTTGAGACCTGGAATCACCATGCCAATCATATACCACTTGGGACGATCAACAATTTTGATCCAATACCACCAACTCAAAATGGGTATCCATGCCATGGCGGGCGACTGTCCGGCTGCTTTGAACATTTTCGACAATCCCACTCGGGTGAGAACAAAGCAAATTATCCAAAGGATAAGAAACAAATCTGAATGAAAACTCTGCATCGCTGATATCAGTTTTCAAAGTTAAGCAAGTCGCGCATACCATACACGCCTGTTTTGCCGTAAATCCATTCCGCTGCGAGCAACGCGCCACTGGCAAATCCCAATCGGCTTTTTGCTTCATGTTCCAAACGGATTGTATCCACTTCTCCGTCAAAAGTCAATATGTGCGTGCCTGGGACACCGGGTAAACGCTTCGCGATGATGGGCAAACTGTGATTTTGCGATGATGTTTCTTGATGATCCCCGGTCTGTAAATGCCATTTATTGAGGGTTCTCGATTCACCCAAAACACATTCAGCCAACGTGATAGCTGTGCCACTCGGGGCGTCTTTTTTTTCTGTGTGATGTATTTCTTCAATGCCAATGGAATAGGGTTGATTGTTCATGAGTTTTGCTAGCCTTTTGCTCATTTCAAAGAATAGATTTACCCCCAAACTAAAATTGGTGGCCGTGAATAGCGCACCATTTTTCATTAAGCACGCAGACTTGATGATGTCATATTGGTCATACCACCCCGTGGTACCTGTAACTACGGGAATACCCCGGTCAATGCACAATTGGATATGGGGTACCGCCAAGTGAGGGCTGCTGAATTCTATGGCGACATCGGCATTGACTAACGTGTTTTCATTGAAGGGATTTTTGGAATTATAGCACGCTACAATTTCGTGACCTTTGTCAAGCGCCAGTTGCTCAATGATTTGGCCCATTTTCCCATATCCGATTAGCAGTATTTTCACAGTGCAAACCTAATGGATTTTCTTTCTGAACACGAGTATTTGCCGCGATAAATGTGTGAATTGCAACGAAAAAAATGCAATTTTGTGAAAGTATGGGAAAGAAATGGAAATGGTTGCTGCCGTTGATGTTGGCGTTGTTCGTAGGGATGAAATTATGGATAATGCCCAATTGGTATTCTACCAACGAAACAAGTGTAGCCTTGACCTTTCAAACCCCAATGAGGCATTCTGATTTGGATGTATTAATCAAAGAAAAAACTGGACTTTCAACACCGCTTTCATTGTCCAGAATAGCGGTTTGGCAAGGGTTGCAATTGAACGTTTCCGGTAACTCAACTTTGGTGATACAACCCCAAACTAGTTTTTGGAGCTTGATAAAGTTGCTGGTCAAATACCAGCGCGAACAAAAAATGGTGACAATCCACAGTCACTGGGATTACCAGCAGTTCCTCAAACAAATGTCTACCCAATTTGACTGGTCATCCACCGAATTTGGTGAGACATTGATGGATCCAACCAATCACAAAAGATGGAATCAGCAAACTTGGTTGTCAAACAAAGGAGTGGACTCCTACAATTGGCAGGCAATTGCTATACCCAATTCTTACATGTTTAAAAGAACGGCTACACCTATCCAAGTGTTGGATCGATTGGCAAGAGAAGCGCATGACTTTTGGACAAAAGATCGAATGTTGGCAGCAAAAAATTTGGGGTTGTCACCGGTTGAAGTGGTGGTTTTGGCTTCCATTGTGACCAAGGAAAGCAATCATATACCTGAATATGGTAAAATTGCTGCAACCTACAAAAATCGATTGAAAACCAATATGTTGCTGCAAGCTGATCCTACTGTAGTCTTTGCGAGGGGAAGAGCGGGCAGGGTGCTGCTTAGTGATACAAGAATTGAGTCGCCCTACAATACTTATTTACACAAGGGATTGCCCATCGGGGCCTTGTGCATACCGAGCGTCAATGCCATTGATTCATGTTTGTTTGGTGCGAAGTACCCGTATTTGTATTTCTGCGCCAAAGCAGATTTAACGCCACAACATGACTTCGCCATTGGATTGTCGGAACACAATGAAAACGCCCGGCGTTACCACCAGGCGTTGGATGAGTATCAGCGAAATAGACGCCGTTAATTTAGTTTTTGATAAAGCGGAAATGAACCATTTTCCCTTGTGCATTGCGCGCAACAACAAAGTACTGTCCATTTTTCAACGATTCGATACCCATTGTTGAGGCAATTTCTTCTCGCAAAATGGTTTTGCCGTCCATGCTTACGACTTGAATGTCCTTCAATTCTTCGGGGAAGTTGATCCTGTCTTTGCTTGGATTGGGGTACACTTGTAAAGTGGCGCTAGATTCATTCTTCACAGCGGAAACGGGAGCTGTTAAAACCAATGAAGTCTTGACAACTTGGTCTCCATTATCATTGTTGTTGGCGTTTGAAACCACACCTGCAGCGTAAATGGTTACGTTACCCACAGCAGTCGCAGGCGCTGTCCAATCAAAATACCATACACCCAAACCAGGTGTGTTGTGACTAGCAATGGTTCTGGTGCCAGATGCATAGGTTGTTGAACCCGTGCTTGGGTTGTTCATGGTACCTACACCCTTGTTTGAAGCATCCAAAACAGTGGCATGAAATCCTTTGCGCAAGGAAGTTCCACCCATTTTGATGCCAATTGTGTATTTTTTTCCTGGCTCATAGGAAGTTACCGTTTTGGTACTTGCCACATCTACAGCGGTAACGACTATATCACCACCCAAAACGGCGGTTCCGCCGTGACATCCACTGCAAGTTCCAGATGATCCAGGTGCGCCTGTACGATCGCCACCGGGACCACTGGCGTTTGATAATACGGCCGTAGCAACCAATGAGATAGTCAATGTCAAGAGGCCAATCCGAAAGTGTTTTTTATTCATAAAATTGTTGACACAAATGTACTAATCCAACTTAGGAAAAAAAGTCATTTTTTCCGCGTAAAAAGAACAAAACCCTCATTCGCTTGTATTAGATTTGCAAAAGAGATGAATACGCCAAACGATTACCTGCCCATATTGATACAAATTGGAGTAGCAGTGGGCTTTGTGGCATTGACATTGGGAATTTCTCACTTGTTGGGACCCAATCGAAAAACCGCCAAAAGGGAAGACAACTTTGAGTGTGGAATTGAGAATCAAGGAAACGCTCGCTTCCCAGTTTCTGTAAAGTATTTCCTATCAGCCATTTTGTTTGTGCTTTTTGATGTTGAGGTGATTTTCTTCTATCCCTACGCAGTCAATTTTAAAGAAATGGGTTGGGAAGGATTCGGCGCAGTTGTGGCCTTTGTGGGTTTCTTCCTTTTGGGATTCATTTATGTTTGGAAACGCGGTGCCCTTGAGTGGGAAAAATAAAATAAATCATGGTAAAAACTGTTGATGCACCTGAAGGTATTGAAGGACAAGGGTTCTTTGCTACCTCGTTGGATAAAGTGATTGGTATTGCAAGATCAAACTCCATTTGGCC
>JALQWO010000042.1:11594-11918 GCA_023258655.1 Bacteroidia bacterium | reverse complement strand
GTTGAAATGGTTTTGTAAAAAACTTGGGTATCGCGGACATACACAGAGTTGAAGTTGTAGCCCCCGTAATGCACGATTGTTTTGTTGTGGACAGTTTGGGATTGGTTGTTTTGCAAAATTTGCAATATGGAGAAGCGATAATCTTCGTTAAACCATGGGTCACAGGATGAAATTGTGAGTAGCAGTATCGACAGCAGTCCGAGTTTTAAAAGGAATTTCATGTTATTGAGTAATGCGAATGTTTAGTCCTACGTTGAATTGGAAAACCATATTTTTTGCAGTGTAACTTTCTCGGTAAATGTATCCAATGTTTTGGGTTCGTTC
>JALQWO010000042.1:0-11584 GCA_023258655.1 Bacteroidia bacterium | reverse complement strand
GTTCTGCCGTGATACCTGGGGCGATGATCTCTGTTGTTTTTAGCGTTTTTCGGGTGAGATAATCGGCATGGGATTCGATTTGTGTCATTCTGAAACACAAGGAATAACCAATAGACTTGCTGATGTGATTTTCGTATTGAATAAACCCCGAAAATGGAGTGAAAAAATACCGCTGATTGGGAATGAATGTTTTTTCGATGATCACTTGGCTGTCGTTACCCAGCTTTCTGAAATCCAATGATTGACTTGTTTCGGTGATGTTGGGGGAGGCAGTTCGGCTGGACATACCCAATCCCAAACCCACACCGCAGATCAACTTGCCACTGCGCAAGTTGTGATTGACATAGGCGATTTGCAGCGACGTAATATTGGATTTAAAGCTGTTTGACTGCGTCCAAGTATTGTGAATTCCCCAGCGAAAATCTCTCTTGGGTTGAATATTGAATTCCAGGGCAAACCATGGAGCAGCGGGTAATTTAGGGTCGTTGGGTTGTGAAATTGAGCGATGAAATAGGCCATATCCTGCATGTAGGCCTGCATATTGAAAAGTTACTTTTTGGAAGTCGGCATTCAAGTAGGGTGTTACATCGGGGTTTACAGGGGCCGTTACGGTGAATATTTTGTTTTTGTCGCTGGTGTCCAAGGTGACCACATCGTTTACATTTTTGATGACAAAATTGTTGGGTACGGCATAATGACTGTTGGGGTAAGCCAATTTTATCAATGGGAATGCTAACAGATCGGAGCCTAAGCTCACAATGGAAAAGCCTATGGCGGCGAGGTCAGTCCAGTCAGAATAACTGCTGTTGTCTCTTTGGGTGAGGATTCCTGCAATGATGATGGGTGTTGTTGTGGTTGACAATCCAACGGGAAAGGCTGACAATTTGGTTTGCGGTATGGCCAAGTTTCGAATTCTGCCAATGGAATCGGTAATTTCTAAAATGAGGGATGTTCCCGCCAATTTTCGGTACTGTAAATGATAAAAACTATCGGCCAGTGGCGCGTGAATTTTGGCTTGTCTGGTTTCAAGTTTGGGTTGATTGTTATGGACAACCAATTGTTGATCGGCCAGATACTCGGCAACGGGTTGAGACAATCGCACTGAGGTATAGTTGCTTCTCAAGGCATTGTTACAGCCCCAAGAAAAGATTGCAATAACAAGAAGTAGGATGCCTTTGCGCAACATACTTACAATAATAGGGGAGAGAGCCGGAAGTTTGATTGTTTGCGCGATGCTTATCGACAAACGGGGAGGGTATAAACAATTCGGGGCGGCCATTGGCCGCCCCGAATGAAAAGATTGTATTTTTTTGGAAATTAGTCAACCATCAACTTGCGGCTACCTACACCGTCGTTGAATTGCATTTGCACTACATAAATACCTGCAGGCACATTCAACTCATATACGTTGTGGATGCCGGTTACGTTGAACTCACGAACAACGCGACCGTTCAAATCAACCAAGGTAGCACCGGTCAATACGCGGTTTTCCCAGTTGTTGTGGATGATCAATTGGTTTTTGGCTGGGTTAGGAGCCAATGTTACGTTTGAGGCCAAGTTGGTCTCTTCGATACCCACAGAAGCAACCAATCCCAAAGTTACGGCAATACGTGGCGCCATGTAGCCCATCACTGAATCTACATATTTCATCGCTTTTGTCTTGCTCCACATGGGGTTTGATGCTTTGATACCCGCCAAAATCACAGTAGGATTGTATGGAGGGTTGGGCAATGCTTTGATGGCGGTTGTGTCATACCACTCGTAAGGACCTGATGCGTTGGCCAAACCAGCGATCGGGAACAAACCGTCAACGCCTTTGTTCAATTTGTTGGCTTCAGTGGTGTAAACATCCATTACTTTGCCTTTGTATGGAGCATTGTTGCCCAAGCGCTGGCAGCGAGACATCGCATCGAAACCACCGCTCACTTCAACTACTTGAAGCGTAGTACCTGGTACGTTTACCATGCCTGTTTTGTAGGGGGCAAAAGGATCCATGATTGAGTGAGCCCAAATCAAAGGAATTTCACCGGCTTCCATCCAAGCAGAATCACCGATCGCACCACCCACGGCAAAAGCCAATTTTGCGTTAGAGGTATAACCTACGTGGTTCGATTTGCAGAAACCACCCATGGCTGGGTTGTCTACACCGATACCAAAACGGTCACCCCAAATGGTATCGTTCACCATCACTTTACCTGTAGTTGCATCGCGGAATTTGATGCCTTTGATTTCGCTCTGACGGTCGATACTTGCGTAGGCACTGGTGATGTAACCACCTGTACCGTTACCACCCACAGCAATTTTGGTAGTGTCGATGTTGTAAGGGTTACCGCCTTCTTTCACGCTTTTCTTCATGAAACGAACGCAAGTAGCCAAATCTTGAACGCCTTTGTAAGCGGCATTGATGATACCCTGTTTACGGGCATCAACAGTCGCAGCAGCTGGGTTCCAACCCATGCGGTAGGTCATAGAAGCAACCACATAACCGCGCTTAGCCAACGACATACAGAAAGCCACAGTAGCACTGTCGTCTTTGTAACCCACGGGGCTGTTGTTTGAATAGCGGGGCAAGAATGAACCAGAGTGTGTAAAGATGATCAAGGGTCTGTTGCTTGCACCATCTTGTGGCTCATAAATGTCGGCAGACATGGCAACGAAGCCATATCCGGGGGCCATAGATACTTTGCTGGTCAAAGTAGGAGTTCCTGTGAGAACGGTGTAGTTGTCACCGTAAACCACGTTTTTGGTAACCTTGATCTTGTCGGCAGTCAAAACTTCGTCCACATATTTAATCTGGGCGAAAGCACTTGAGGCCAACACAACTGACAAGGTAGCGAGTAATGTTTTTTTCATATTGTTTATTTTGGTTTTTACAAACTTAAGGATTTACATCAAACTTATTCTCATCCAATTATAGGTCAAAATACATAGAAAGATATGCCATTCTTCCAATTCTTGGTCCGCCATACACTTGCATCACTTTGTTGTTGGTGAGGTTGCTGGCGCCCATTTTGATCATGGCTTTGTATTTGGGAACCACCTTGGAAATCATGACATCGAGCATGTAATAGGTGGGTACATCGCCTGTAAACTGTGGACTTCCTTCGAAACGAAATCCTTGAACCCATTTGTAGTTCAGGCTAAATCCGAGGTTGTCAAGCTTGAGTTTTTTTATTTCCAAATTTTGACCTCCCAAAGACACATTGAATTTGTTTTTGGGTGTGTTGAAGGCGGGAATAATGGGATCTAAGTTGTCTGTTTTGTTGAGTTGGTTGAAGGAGTAGTTGACGCCAGCTGTGTAGTTTTTGGCAAAGAAATAGTTAGTACCAACACTCACACCCATGGTGGTTACTGTGCTTTCTGCGTTGGTTGCAATGCGATAAACCTGACCACCAGAAATGTAATTGATGGTGTAATCGATGGTTGGATCTATGCCAATTTTGTAACCGATGAAGTCCTCGTAATAGCTGAAATAGGCGCTGGCATCGATGTTTAATTTGTTGGATGCCATGAACGATTTGTAGCCCACTTCTATGCTTTTCACTTTTTCTGGACGTACGGGATCCACCCCAAACCATTGTAATTTTTTCAGATCGGTGGTAAGGCCGCTGAGCGCATCGTACAGAGAGGGGATGGTTACCAGGCTGTCGTAACCGGTGATGTTTCCCAGCAAGATGGCCCTACCCACGTTGTAATAGAGGTATTGGTCTGCCAGCGTAGGATTGCGCACCCCAGCCGAGAGGCTTACGCGGTAGTAGGTGATTTTGTCCGGGGTGTAAACCATAGAGGCAGCGGGTGAGAAGATGAAAGGAAAGTTTACGTTTTTATCTACCCGAGCCGTTGCATTGAGTTTGAGTTTGTTGTTTTTGGATCGCTGTTCGATACCCCCATATACGCCAAATTCGTGGTTGCGGATGACGCGCCCGTTGGTGTCTGAAAATATGGTTCCCAGAGAGTTGGGGGTGTACAATCGCGCGGAAAATCCGGTGGTGAAATTGGTTTTATCCGCCAGTTTGAACTTGTGCTCTCCCTGAATATGATACAAAGCACTTTTATCATAAAAACCACTACCACCTTGTCCAAAACTGCGCAAAGAAGTGATGGCATTTTTCAAACTGTCGAATCGCTCCGTGCCGGGTTCAAAACGTTGGTAGGTGTTGGGTTGCACGGAGTGGGGCATGCCTTGCCAGTTGTTTTTACGGTCTGCGAGGGCTGCACATTGCTGATGCCAAGCCACCAAAGAATCTCGGTTGTTGGCCATGACAGCATCGAGTTCTGTGAACCAATTGGGGTTGGAGAACCAGTCTCCGGTGGGATAACCCGGCAATTTGCGCATTTTGGGCACATAGCGATTTTTCCAGTATGAATAGTAGTCGCCCCCCCACAAATCGTCTTGTTTGGCCGCTTTTTGCATGAGCAGCGCAGTGAAAACGGCATCGTAGGTTTTTCCGGCGTCTTCATGGGTGGCATACACGCGCAGGAAGCCATTTTTGTCTTTATACTCCAGGCGATTTTGTAAAAATTTAATGTCGCGCAGGCTGTAGCGGTTATCACCTTGATACACAGTGGTACCCATCCCGTAATTGACTTGGTATTCAAATTGACGCATGCCGGTGGGCTTGGGTCGGTAAGCCGTCATGAACGATGTTTTGAAATTGTAAGTATTGTAGTCTACAATGTCTTTTTCCATGTATCCTTGGCGATTGAATCGCATCAAACCAGGGTAATCCCATTTTTGGGATTTGGCGGTGGCATCGTTTTCGCCTGGCCGTAAAATTTCATCGCCGTAACGGTTAACGGCATCGTATCCCCCGGGGTTCAGTATGTTATTGACACTATCCATAGGACCACCTGATTTCACCGCATCCATGTTGTCGGCTTCCCAGTCGTAGGCTCTCATGTAATACAAGTTGGCCTTCATGGCCCATTTTTCTTGTCCCGCCTTGCCAAATGCCTTGGCATATCGCACGGCGGTTTCGGTGAGACCGCGCTCGGCGACTTTTTGTTTTACTTGCAAACCTTGGAATTTGAATGGGTCTTTGGTGGTCATGGAGATGACACCGTTGAAGGCACCGGGACCGTAATAGGCACTGGAGGCACCCACCACAATTTCTTGGTTGATGACATCGAGTTCGCTGGCACCCAAAAAGTTTCCGAGGGAGAAATTGAGTCCGGGCGATTGGTTGTCGACCCCATCAATCACTTGTAAGGTTCTTACGGGACTGGTGCTGTTGAAACCGCGGGTATTCACAATGCGGAAACCCAAACTGGCACTGGTAACATCTACGCCTTTGAGGTGGCCGAGGGCCTCGTAAAAGTCTGAGGCAGGGGTCTCGCGAATGCTTTGCGCACCCATACTTTCAACGGTGAGGGGTGATTCTTTGAGCTTTTCTTTCAAGCGATTTTGCTTGATGGTGACCTCGCCAATTTTCTCTGCGTTTTTGGGGGCAGTGGTGTCTTTGGCAACCCCTTGTGCGCCCAAAGGAATATAAGAAAAAAACAGGACAATTCCTAAAAGTATGGTTGATTTCATAGGCAATGAATGGATGTCAATGGGTTGCAAGATAGGAAAGAATTGAAATTGTATCGACAAATTGAAAGAAACCACCCGCAAGGAGCCGCGATTTTTCCGTAAACTTGCACTTCAATTATGGTAGGCAAGGAAACACTGCTGCGGGCTTGGGATTTGATTTGTACAGCCCGGGCGATGGCAAGCATCTACGAGGAAAACCGTCCGATCACAAAGTATGTACACAGTACGTCGAAAGGACATGAGGCCATACAGATTGCCACCTCCATGCACTTAAAAACGATTGACTACGCCTATCCATATTACCGCGATGAGTCGATGTTGTTGGCCATGGGCATGCAGCCGTACGAGTTGATGTTGCAGTTGTTGGCCAAGGCCGATGATCCGTTCAGCGGGGGTAGAACCTATTATTCCCACCCTTCTTTGAACCGCCCGGATATCGTAAAAATGCCCCACCAAAGTTCAGCCACAGGGATGCAGACCATTCCGGCTACTGGCGCAGCGCACGGTATCAAATATTTGGAAAGTCAGCAGTTGATTACCAGCGCAGAACTGCCCATAGTGTTGTGTTCTTTGGGCGATGGTTCAGTTACCGAGGGGGAAGTTGCAGAGGCATTTCAGATGGCGGTCTTGCACAAACTCCCCATTTTATACCTGATTCAGGACAACGACTGGGGGATTTCGGCGAGTGGGGATGAAATGCGTGCGATGGATGCATTCGACTATGCATTGGGTTTCAAGGGAATGCGTAGGGTAAGGATCAATGGTAGCGATTTTGTACAGTGCTACGATGAGATGGCCAAAGCCATTGACTATGTGAGACAAGAGCGTGCGCCCATGTTGGTGCATGTGAAGGTGCCTTTGTTGGGCCACCATACGAGCGGGGTGAGAAGTGAGTGGTATCGGGACGATTTGGATAAGCACATGCGCTTGGATCCGTTGCCCCGTTTGAAGGATTTGTTGTTGACATTGGGCGAAGACGAAAGTCATTTGGAATCCCTGCGTTTAGCTGCTGAGGCGAGGGTATTTGACGATTTTGAGCGTGCCAAGTCAGCAGCAGACCCTGCACCAGAAACTTTGATGCACCACGTGTTGGCGCCTACACCCATCGCGGAAGAATCAGGAGAGCGTTCTCCGGAAAGTGCTGAGACCGTGATTATGGTTGATGCCGCATTACACGCTGTAGACGAAATTTTGCGTAAACACCCTGAAGCCCTGTTGTATGGTCAAGATGTGGGACATCGCTTGGGCGGCGTGTTCCGGGAGGCGGCAACATTGGCCGACAAATATGGTAAACATCGGGTATTTAACACCCCCATTCAGGAAGCTTATATCGTAGGAAGTACAGCAGGAATGAGTGCTGTAGGGGCTAAGCCGATTGTAGAGATTCAGTTTGCCGACTATATCTGGCCAGGTGTAAATCAGTTGGTGACGGAGTTGAGTAAGAGCACATACCTCAGCATGGGAAAATTTCCTGTTGCGAGTATCATCAGGGTACCCACAGGCGCTTATGGAGGCGGTGGACCATATCACAGTGGAACGGTGGAAAGTTCCATATTACCCATCAAGGGCATTAAAATCGCCTATCCCAGCAATGCAGCGGATATGAAGGGGCTGATGAAATCGGCTTACTACGATCCCAATCCCGTGGTGATGTTTGAACACAAAGGGCTGTATTGGAGCAAAGTACCCGGGACCGAACAGGCCAAAACGCCGGAACCCGATGAGGCGTATGTGGTGCCTTTTGGAAAAGCACGCGTGGCTTTGGATGCTTCTGAGGCCTGCGTAGATGCGGGAGAATCTGTGGGTGTTGTTACCTATGGCATGGGGGTTTATTGGGCGATGAATGCAGCGAAAGCGCTGCCCGGACAGGTGGAGGTACTTGATTTGCGAACCCTATCACCCTATGACGAGGAAGCAGTGATCGCGATTACAAAAAGACATGGCAAGCTATTGGTACTGACAGAGGAAACATTGCGTAATAGCTTCGCAGAAGCCTTGGCGGGGAGAATTTCGCAAGCCTGTTTTCAATACTTGGACGCCCCCATCAGAACCATGGGAAGTGCTGATGTGCCAGCGGTTCCTCTGAATGCTTCGATGGAAGCCATCATGCTACCAAACGCAGACAAGGTAGAAGCTGTGTTGCGTGAAATGCTGGAATCGTGAGCAGGTGTCTTTGCTCAAGTCTTTAGCGCGAGTCGTAAGCGGGTGTCGTAAGCTGTTTTCTCAAAATGTAATGGCGATATGTAATCGATAGCCGCCAAGAGTTGCTGGAATGTTCCGACGGAAACATATGCCTGAAACACTTATCGGTTAGGGAACTTTGACTATGGGACAGAGATCTCCTAGGCCAAAGCCTCAATTTTGTACTTTTTTTGATTGAACGCGATGACATCGCCTTCTTTGTGGCCGCGCAAAGCGGTGCCCAACGGTGATTGAATGCTAATCGCTTGAACCGATTGGTTGTTGTATTTCAAGTTTCCAAGGGCCGCTGAAATGTAGAGGGTCATTTGATTGGCGCCCAAACTCACATGTAACAAGGAACCTTCACCCACGGTGATAGACTTACTCATGGTGAGGTTGAGTAATACTGCTTTGGTGGTATGTACTTGGGCAATTTGGGTTTTTAATCGCTCAATTTCACGCTGGAACTGTGTCCGTGAGGTTTCGTATTTGTCGCCGGCAGAACTTTTCGTCTCTTCAAACATGCCCTTTTGCAATTCCGCAATACTTCCCTCATACTCAGCGATGAGCTTGTCAACGTGATCCAAACACAGCGATTTGATATCGGTCTTCTCGGGAAGCATGATTGTTATGTCAATATTAAAACAACATTCATGGATTCTAATTGTTTTTAGGAGGCATTCCGCCATAAATTTGTAAAAGCATGTTGAATTCTAATGAAAGTACCCCTGCGATGGCCTCGTTCCAACTGAACACCATAGAAGAAGCCATTGCGGAAATCAAGGCAGGTCGTGTAGTGATTGTCGTGGACGATGAAAACCGTGAAAACGAGGGTGATTTTCTTACAGCTGCTCGAAACATGACGCCCGAGTTGGTGAATTTCATGGCCACCAAGGGTCGGGGGCTGATTTGTGTACCCATGCTAGAAGAGCGTTGTCAGGCTTTGGGGATTGAGATGATGGTGAACAAAAACACGGCTACCCATGAAACTGCATTCACGGTGAGTGTGGATTTGTTGGGACATGGATGCACTACGGGAATCAGTGCCTCGGATCGCAGCAAAACCATTCAAGCGTTGATAGATCCCAATATTCAGGCCAGCGAGTTGGGCAAGCCGGGACATATTTTTCCTTTGGTTGCAAAAAGTGGCGGGGTATTGCGCAGGGCGGGACATACCGAAGCGGCCGTAGATTTGGCCGTGATGGCGGGGTTTGAGCCTGCGGGTTGCATCGTTGAGATTCTGAAGGAGGATGGAGAGATGGCGCGACTGCCAGACTTGGTGGAAATCGCCAAGGAATTAAACTTGAAAATCATCTCAATTGAAGACTTGATTGCCTATCGCTTGAAGCACGAATCGCTGATTCAGCGGGAGATATCCGTACAAATGCCCACCCATTGGGGAGATTTTGACTTGGTAGCTTTTAGGCAAAAAGACAGTGGACAGGAACATTTGGCATTGATCAAAGGTGAATGGTCTGCCGATGATGCCGTGATGGTTCGTGTGCACAGCAGTTGTTTGACGGGAGACATATTTGGTAGTTGTCGGTGTGATTGTGGCGAGCAGCTACACAAGGCCATGCAATTGATTGAAACCGAAGGCAGGGGCGTCATCGTATACATGAACCAAGAAGGTCGGGGCATCGGACTATTGAACAAATTGAAAGCTTACAAGCTGCAAGAGCAGGGCTATGATACGGTGGAGGCCAATTTGAAGTTGGGTTTCAACATGGACGAGCGTGATTATGGTGTTGGGGCGCAAATTCTGCGGGATTTGGGCGTGAAGAAGATGCGATTGATTAGCAATAACCCCAAGAAACGCACAGGTTTGATTGGGTATGGTTTGGAGATTGTAGACAACGTGCCTTTGCAGATTGAGCCCAACCCCCACAACGCCAAGTATTTGGATACCAAGAAAATCAAAATGGGTCACGCATTGTGATTCTGAAACAGCACTCGATGATACACAAGACCATGGATTTACAGCAATATTTGGAAATTGATCCCAGCAATACGCCATTGCCGCAGTTGCACCAGTTTTTGTTGGGCAGCGTAAGTCCCAGACCCATCTGTTTTGCCAGCACCATTGATGCAAAGGGGCAGTTGAACTTGGCCCCGTTCAGTTTTTTCAATGTGGTGAGTGCCAATCCGCCGGTGGTGGTATTTTCACCGAACAATAGTGGAAGGGACGGAACCCCGAAGCAAACTTATTTGAATGCCAAAGCTGTTCCTGAGGTGGTGGTCAATGTGGTGAGCTACGCCATGGTTCAGCAGATGAATGTGGCGGCGGCTCCTTGGGAACATGGTGTGAGTGAATTTGAGAAGGCGGGATTCACGGCGGTGCCTTCGGATTTGGTGAAACCGATGCGCGTGGGTGAGTCGCCAGTGCAATTGGAGTGCAAGGTCATCGAAATCAAGGAGTTTGGTGAAGGTGGCGGATCGGGCAAACTGATCATGGCTCAGGTACTAAAAATGCACATCAACAAAGAGGTACTTGGGGCGGATGGTAAGTTAGATCCCTTCAAAATGAATTTGGTGGGCAGAATGGGGGGTGCATGGTATTGCTTGCCAGGTGTTGGCAGTATGTTTGAACTGTCGCAACCGATGCAACCGACCCTTGGCTACGATCGATTGCCTGAGGCGGTTCGTATGAGCAAAGTACTTACAGGCAATGAGCTTGGACAGTTGTCGGCCCTGCCTGTGGAACCCACGCAAACGGATTACACCCAAGCATTGGCTTGGTTAAGCGATCAGGGTTTTGAAAACCTTTCTTTGGATCAATGGCACAACCGGGAGGAGGCTGCAAAGAAGTTACTGTCGGCGAAGTTGGTCTGCGAGGCTGCCGCTCTGTTGATGCTGTAAGGGCGGCTTTGACCTTACGATAACAATCGTTTTACGGTTTCGCTGATGATTTTTCCATCGGCTACTGCGCCCATGGCTTTCATGGCAACAGGCATCACTTTGCCCAAATCTTTCATGCCACTGGCACCCGCTTCGGCGATGATGGCTTTCACTTGGGCTTCGATGTCCTCGGCGCTCATTTGGGCAGGCAAAAATTCTTCGATGACCGCGAGTTCCGCACGTTCGATGACAGCCAAGTCTTCCCTACCTTGTTGCACATAAATATCGAGGCTGTCTTTGCGCTGCTTGGCCATTTTTTGCAAGGCTTTGATGCACATATCGTCGGTTACCTCACTCACCCCTTCGGCGGTTTGAAGGAGCAAAAAAGCACTTTTTATACCCCGTAAAGCACGCAACCGATCTTGTTCCTTGGCCTTCATTGCAGCCATGATACCCGCATTTACTTGTTCAATCAAAGACATACCGCAAAGATAGTTAACTTTGCACTGATTTTATGAGTACCGAGAGACCCGTTCGCGTTCGTTTTGCCCCCAGTCCCACCGGCCCACTCCACATCGGTGGTGTTCGTACGGCATTGTATAATTATCTGTTGGCCCGCAAGCATGGCGGCACCATGATTTTGCGCATCGAGGATACCGACCAAAATCGGTTTGTGCCTGGAGCGGAGCAATACATCATGGAGAGTTTGAAGTGGGTGGGCATTGAAATCGACGAGGGAATTGAGCAGGGTGGACCGCACGCACCTTACCGTCAGAGCGAGCGTAAACCCATGTATGCCCAATACGCTTACGGCCTGATTGACAAGGGATTGGCGTATTATGCCTTTGATACAGAGGAAGATTTGGAGCAAATGCGCAAGCGTTTGGAGGCCAGTAAAATGCAGCCCGCTTACGATTCTGTGAGTCGGATGAGCATGAAGAATTCGCTCACATTGCCGGCCGATGAGGTGAAAGCCCGTTTGGATCGCGGCGATAATTTCGTCATTCGCATCAAATTGCCCCGCAAGGAGGA
>JALQWO010000425.1 GCA_023258655.1 Bacteroidia bacterium | reverse complement strand
CTCCCCGAGGCTTATCGCAGCCTACTACGTCCTTCATCGGCTTCTGATGCCAAGGCATCCGCCATGTGCGCTTAATAATTTTTCCACAAAGATGCTCGCGTCCACTGTGTAGTTCTCAAAATACGGGCGGTACTCAATAAGAGTTGAGACTTAGGAATTTAATTCCAGTATCTCTTCTTATTAAGTCCAGAGGTTTGGCGCTAGCCGTCCCCTCAGGACCCAACAACGTGCCTAGTTGATAAACGAAATACAGAGGCTTTCCACTCTCCGAAGAGTTGTACTAACAATGAATTCTTAAATAAACCTAAGTCAATGCTCCACTTATGAGCCGAGTAGTTGAATGAAGCTAACTATTAGCTTCTCTACTCGATGCTCCTTAGAAAGGAGGTGATCCAGCCGCACCTTCCGGTACGGCTACCTTGTTACGACTTCATCCCAATCACCGATCCCACCTTTGGCAGCTCCCTCCTTGCGGTTGGGCCACTGACTTTGGGTGTTACCG
>JALQWO010000424.1 GCA_023258655.1 Bacteroidia bacterium | reverse complement strand
AAGCAACCGCTACGTTTTTAAAAAATGCGGGCGCTGATAATGTGACTGTTTTTCCTACCGATGGATACCCCATTGTTTACGGTGAAAAAATCATCGATGCTAGTTTACCAACGGTTTTAGTTTACGGTCATTACGACGTACAACCGGCAGATCCATTAGAATTATGGGATAGTCCTGCCTTTGAACCAGTTATCAAAACAACACCTATCCACCCAGAGGGAGCGATTTTTGCACGTGGAGCGTGTGATGACAAAGGACAAATGTTTATGCACGTGAAAGCATTTGAAGCAATGATGGCTTCAGGAGAACTTGCTTGTAACGTGAAGTTTATGATTGAAGGAGAGGAAGAAGTGGGAAGTATCAACTTGGGACCTTTCATCGAAAAACACAAAGAATTATTAAAAGCAGATATCATTTTGGTTTCTGATACAGGAATGCTTTCAAACGATACACCATCTATTACAACTGGTTTACGCGGATTAAGTTATGTTGAAGTTGAAATC
>JALQWO010000423.1 GCA_023258655.1 Bacteroidia bacterium | reverse complement strand
AAGATGGTATGGCAGAAGACGATTGGAAAGGCTGGAAAATGCTTACGGATACTTTAGGAAGTAAGTGTCAGTTGGTGGGTGATGATTTGTTTGTTACCAATGTGAAAAGACTGGAAAGAGGCATTAAAGAAGAAACGGCTAATGGACTATTGGTAAAAGTAAACCAGATCGGCACATTAACTGAAACCATCAATTCGGTTAGTATGGCACAGCAAAACGGATATAACACAATTATGAGTCATCGTAGCGGAGAAACTGAAGACAGCACAATTGCTGATTTGGCTGTTGCATTAAACTGCGGCCAGATTAAAACGGGTTCAGCTTCCAGAAGTGATAGAATGGCGAAGTATAATCAACTTATTCGAATTGAGGAAATATTAGGCAGTAGTGCAATTTATCCAACCGGTAAAATAAAATTTGGGAAATAGCTCTAATGATAAAAAAAATGTTTTTTTTATTTTTTTATCTTAAATTGTCTTGTTAATTATTAATTATGAATACCAGT
>JALQWO010000422.1 GCA_023258655.1 Bacteroidia bacterium | reverse complement strand
TCAACATGGATCACATTCGTAATTTTTGCATCATCGCTCACATTGACCACGGTAAAAGCACATTGGCTGACCGATTGCTGCAAGTGACCAAAACCATTGACGACCGCAAGCTGGTGGCCCAGACGTTGGACGATATGGATCTTGAGCGCGAAAAGGGGATTACCATCAAAGCACACGCGATTCAAATGAACCACGAGCATGAGGGAAAGAAATTTGTTTTGAATTTGGTCGATACCCCCGGCCATGTGGATTTTAGCTACGAGGTATCCCGCTCCATCGCCTCTTGCGAAGGAGCCCTTCTGATAGTGGATTGTACCCAGGGCATACAAGCCCAAACCATCTCCAACCTTTATTTGGCGTTGGAGCATGACTTGACCATCATTCCGGTGTTGAATAAAATTGATTTGCCCAACGCAGAACCCGAATTGGTGAAAGACCAAGTAGTGGAGTTGATTGGCTGCGAGCGCGATGAAATTTTGATTGCCAGCGGCAAAACGGGCCAAGGG
>JALQWO010000421.1 GCA_023258655.1 Bacteroidia bacterium | reverse complement strand
CAATTGCCGTTCGTGAAGCTCTCCGAATTAAGGGAATTCCTGTCGAAGGTGCAACTGTGGCTATTCAAGGTTTTGGAAAGGTTGGATCTTGGGCTGCTCGCGCGCTTGAAAGTATGGGACTTACGATCGTTGCCGTTAGTGATGTACATGGTGGAGTAACTGGCTCCATCAATATTTCACAGTTGAATAATCATGTATCAGAGCATGGTTCACTTTCTGGCACTCCCGGAGCAGAAACCATCGCCATTACTGAGTCGACGGCTTCTGGCATTCAAGCAAAAATTGTCGTTGAAGGTGCAAATGCTCCAACGACACCTCAAGGCGATGAAATAATGAACGACAAAGGAATATTGGTGGTTCCCGATATTTTGGCTAATTCAGGAGGAGTCATCGTTTCATACTTCGAATGGGTACAAGATAAGCAGAATTATTTCTGGAGCGCAGATGAGGTGCGTCAAAATCTCAACTCAATAATGATGCGTTCCATCAATGAAGTGGCTGAAAAC
>JALQWO010000420.1 GCA_023258655.1 Bacteroidia bacterium | reverse complement strand
CTTAACGTTAGGCGGCAAAATGGATGAACAATTAATTGACGGAGCAACGTTTAGAGGTACCGAAAAATTCATGTTACATTACAACTTCCCTCCTTTTTCAACGGGTGAAGCAAAACCAATTCGTGGTACATCACGAAGAGAAATTGGTCATGGTAACCTTGCATTGCGTGCATTGAAACCTGTAATACCAGCTGATAATCCATATACAATTCGAATCGTTTCGGATATTTTGGAATCCAATGGATCATCTTCTATGGCAACTGTTTGCGCGGGAACATTGGCATTGATGGACGGTGGGGTTAAAATTACTGCACCTGTATCTGGTATTGCAATGGGACTTGTTGCTGACGATGGTAAATTCGCGATTCTTTCTGATATACTTGGAGATGAAGATCATTTGGGTGATATGGATTTCAAAGTAACTGGTACCGAAAAAGGAATTACCGCTTGCCAAATGGACATCAAAGTAGACGGACTTCCATATGAAGTATTGACACAAGCATTAAT
>JALQWO010000041.1 GCA_023258655.1 Bacteroidia bacterium | reverse complement strand
AAAGGTAATGGAAGGCAGTGGTGATTTCGGTTACAACGCCCGCACTGAGAAATACGAAAACTTGATCGCGGCTGGGGTAATTGACCCCAAGAAAGTATCTCGTGTAGCGTTGGAAAATGCGGCTTCTATTGCCAGCATGATTTTGACCACCGAGTGCGTATTGAGTGAAATCAAGGAAGAGGAAAAAGGTCATAGCCACGGTCCCGACATGGGCGGAATGGGCGGAATGATGTAATTCATTCTTCTTCCAAACTTCTTGGATCACAAGTATTATCTGTGGTTCAAAAGGAAAAATATGAATTCCGAGGGCGGCCCATGGCCGCCCTCGGGCATTTATCACCAATTCCAAACCCCTATTCTCGCATTTGCGTATCTTTGCAGTATGGGAAGAATCATGGGAATCGACTACGGGAGCAAGCGCACCGGTTTGGCCGTGACTGACCCCCTGAAAATGATCGCCCAGCCGCTGGAAATGGTGTATACCGCCGACCTAAAAATGTACCTCGACTCCTACCTGTACGAAGAAGATGTTGAGTGTTTTGTGGTAGGAATGCCCACCAATTTGCTCGGTCAAGATACAGACGCTACTGGCCCCGTGAAGCAGTTCATTCAAGCATTGAAACAAGCTTACCCCGACATTCCCGTGGAAACCATCGACGAGCGACTGACGAGCCACGAAGCAGAACAAAGCATCATCGCTTCCGGTGCCAAAAAATCACAGCGACAAAACAAAGGACTCATCGATGCGGTGAGTGCCTCTCTCATTCTTCAAACTTACCTGCAAAAAATTTCATGATACTGCCCATATATGCCTACGGGATGCCCGTACTGAGAAAAAAAGCCGAAGACATCACCCCCGAATACGAAGGGCTGAACACCCTATTGGAAAACATGTTCGAAACCATGTACGATAGCAGTGGGATTGGTTTGGCAGCACCCCAAATTGGCTTACCCATTCGCTTATTCATTGTGGATGGCACGGATATCGAAGATGATCCAAGCACCAAAGATTTTAAAAAAGTCTTTATCAACGCCCAAATATTGGAAGAGTTCGACACTCCCTGGGAATACGAAGAAGGCTGCTTATCGATACCATTTGTGCGCGCCAACGTAAAACGCAACGCCCAAGTAACCATCAAGTATTTGGATGAGCACTTCGTAGAAAAAACAGAAACCTACGACGGCATGGCCGCCCGCATCATTCAACACGAATACGACCACATTGAGGGTATTTTGTTCACCGATCGCATTCACCCCCTGAAAAGAAATATGTTGAAGAAAAAACTCAACAACATCTCCATGGGCATGGTAAACGCACCGTACAAAATGAAATTTCCGAAAAAATAATGTAGCTTGCACGTGTTGAGCCCTCAAACATGCGTGCCTATCTTGCCATCATACGGCCCAATAATATCCTGCTAACCCTGCTCACGCAAGTCGTGTTCATGTTGGCTGCGTCGCGAATTTCCTACCTACAAGTAGATTGGCAGAACATTGCTTTCCCCGAGTCTGTATTGGTCATACTCACCTGCTGTCTCACCGCCGCGGGGGGCTATGTCATCAACGACTTGTTTGATGTAGACACAGACCATGTCAACCGCCCCAACAAACGCATTCTCAAACGCGATATCTCGCACCGTGCAGCCATAATTTACTATGTGATCTTGACTTCAGCCGGACAAATTTGCGGATATGCAGCAGGACTCGGCATGGGATTGTTTGCCAGCGCCATCGCCATTTTGCTCTATTTTTATTCATCCGACCTGAAAGCGATGGGCTTACCGGGGAATCTCCTTATTGCTTTTATGTCGGGCAGCGTCATCTACGTTGCCTCCCGCGGCATCTATCAAATAAGCCAAGGGTATTTCGCTGAATACGCGTTCTTGGCCTTCTTGCTCACATTTGCGCGGGAATTGGTCAAAGACGCTGAAGACGTAGAAGGAGACAAACAGCAAGGGTGCGAAACCTTTCCCATCGTCCATGGTACGAAAAAAACCAACCTGTTAACCAATGTGATACTCGGCACCATCGTGCTCTTTTTGGGCGTGGCGAGTTACCTCCTTTTTGTGTCGCCATTCCTCAATGTGAAATCGTCATTTCAGGCGGCGGCACTGCTTTTTCCTGCTTATCTCACAACACTGCTCATTCCCATGCTTTTAAGAGGTATGTACCTAACAGCGGGGGCAAAACAAAAACGAGACTATAAAAAAATCAGCAAGTGGTTGAAGCTCACCATGTTGATGGGACTGTTTAGTATCTTGTTCTCACAGCCCTGATTTATTGGGATTTCTGGGCTTCCCAAGCTTCGGCGATGGCTTCAAACTCCTCGTACCAAGACGGACCCATTTTGCGTGTCAACGCCTCCTTCAAAAAGCGATATACGGGCACTTTCTTTTCTTCTCCCACCCTGCAAGCTTCAGAACATAGATTCCAACTGTGATAGTTCAGCGCCATGTATTCCCCGTATTGTTTGGCCCTGATGGGGTACAAATGACAACTTAAAGGTTTGCGAAACCACGTTTTATCGGCGAAGTAGGCCTTTTCGATGGCGCAGCCTGCGATGCCCGATTCGTCATACACCACAAACACACATTCTCCTGTGGGTAAACAGGTGGTTACCAAATCCCCATCGCGATCCTTCTCGTGAAACCCCACTTCTGCCACCTTCTCCAAACCGGCTTCAGCCATGAAAGGAACCACTTTATCGTATTCGGCAGCGATGATCTCCAGCTCAGCCGCATCTAACGGCGCCCCAGCATCGCCCTGAACGCAACAAGCCCCTTTGCAACTCAATATCTGACACTCGAATTTTTTTTCTAGGATGTCTTCCGACACCAAGGCTTGACCCACAATGATCATCGTGCTTACACCTTATTCGCCCAAATACTTCTTCCAGCCTTCTTGCTCCAATTTATCGGCTTTGCCCATCACCTCAACCCGCATGGAGTCTTTGTAGGCCGACACACGCTGTGCAACGGTTTTGTCAGCAACACCCAAAATTTGTGCCGCCAAAATACCCGCATTCTTGGCACCATTGATGGCCACCGTAGCCACGGGAACCCCAGGAGGCATTTGTACAATCGAATACAAACTGTCCATCCCACTCATGGTTTTGGTTTGCACAGGCACTCCAATCACCGGCAAATGGGTAAACGATGCCACCATACCCGGCAAATGGGCCGCACCACCCGCACCCGCAATGATTACTTCCAAACCACGCGAAGCGGCAGACTCGGAATATTCCATCAATCGCTTGGGCGTTCTGTGAGCGCTCACCACCGTGATTTCATAGTCAACACCCAAAGCGTCTAAAATCGCCCCTGCCTCTTTCATGACCGGCAAGTCGCTGTCACTTCCCATGATGATGCCTATTTTTTTCATTTTCCGTTCGATTTATGGGCAAAGTTCGCTAAAAGCGAAACAATTATATACAAAAAGTAAAAAACGATGAATCCTGCCGACCCAAACAATGCACAGGGAATGGCCAAACCCACCAACGACAATTTATACTTCCGCAAGGGGTCATTGGCTGCAAATTTCATCGCCAACATGGGAATGTCACTGACCATCATGTAGGCAGTTAACAATGGCATGTACAACCAAACCCAAAACGAATTGAATACAAGTCTCAGATCAATCAAGGGCTTGTCGATGAACCACAAATCGCCCGGATTGGCCAGATTGTAACTCATCCACGCAAAAGAACCCAGAACCAACCCCGTTATGGGTGTGGGAATGCCCAAAAAACCTGTGGTTTGTCGCGTATCAATATTGAACTTCGCCAAGCGGTATCCCGCCGCAAGTGGAATCAACATCCAAACATAGCCATTGATGCAGAAGCGATCGGGCGGACAGTATCCCTGATATTCCATCATCGCCTTCCAAATCAATCCCGGCAATACACCAAACGTTACAACATCGGCCATCGAGTCGAGCTGCTTGCCCATCTCCCCGGCAACCCCCAATTTTCGGGCAGCAAATCCATCAAAAAAGTCCAGTCCGGCACCCAACAACATCATCACAAATCCCAACCACTCCTGTCCTGCCATCACAAACCCTATCCCCAACAAGCCACAAGCCATGTTGCTCAGGGTGATCAAATTCGGAATTTCTTTTGTCCACTTCATATCAATCCATTGTATCCAAGTTGAGGGTAAGTCCCATTTCCGCAAATACGCCCGCTTTCAAACCTCCCAAACTCTGTCCATTGAAATAGTTCAAGCCCGTTTCTTTGTAATGCCAAGGGCGATTTTTCGCCTGCGATTCCTGATAACCGGCTTTGGCAAACAAGGAAATCCCGGCGTGTGGCCTGAAACGCAACGACACATAAGCGCCAGGAACCCATTCGCGAGACTGAATCGTTTGCACGCCATTCACCACGGGGTTTCCAAAATTCACTGTTGGCGGTACATATTTAACCTGGTGATCCACACAAAACGCACGCAATCCCAACCCCCATTGCCACCTAGAAAGCTCGCTGCCCGCGTGCAAACCTGCATCCACGTGATACATATGGGCCCTGTAAGAAAGTCGCTCGCCGTCGCTGCCTACAAACAAATTCTTCTTGCCGCGGGCATAACCCATTTCCAATTGGCCATGTTTACCCAAAAACGTCAATCCCATAGGCACGTAAAACTGTTTGGCATCGCCCAGGGCATACCCATTGTCGCCGAAGTGCTTAATCAGATCATCACTCAAAAATTGCGACATCATATTCCGTCCAGCCACCGTAAATCCTATGTGATTGTTGCCTTTGGATTCGCTATCAATTTCTCCATCACCATCCTCCTCGTCGTTGGATTGTTCAACAAAATCATGGGCCAACACAAAATCAAACTTCTTCGAAAGTTCTGTCATCGGCGCAGCAGAGTCCTTGGTATGATACAGCATCATGCCCTTGTCCACCGTGCCCAAAATTGACTTTACTTCGGCGTTGATCGCCAAGGTATTTCCCAAGTTTACCGCACAAATGTCCTTGCCATCAAATTCTTTTTCCTTATAAAAGATTCCAATTGACATAACCGAAGTGTTGTTTTTAAAGTAGCGTGTGCGCAAGCGCGTCAACAAGCTGTTGTACTCAAACCAACCGCAGTCTTGCTGCTGTTTGTTGGTGCTTACATGACAGCGTCCAAACTGACCGAAGAATTTACCAGTGGGATACTTCTGCAAAAGGTTCACCATGTTTTTGTACATGTGCTCTTCGCGCCAAGCCACCTGCTGCGCGGTATTGTCGGTTTTCGTCCACAAATACCATTCTCGCAACTGTGAAAACGCCAAGGCATATTCCGCGTAATCATTGCCCAACCACTGCTTCCACACTTTGCTACTATCTGCATATTTACCATCGATTGCGGCGTGTTTACTCAACCACAAATACAACTCCATGGCGCCTTCCTCTGTGTCGAAATCGTCCTCATCTTCATTCATCAAAACCACATCGAAACGATTATCCAATGTTGTTGAACCCACCATCGCAGTGGTATCAGAAAGACCCTCCGAAGTGGAAACATCGCCCTCCGAATCCTCATCGTCGTCTTCTGTGCCTTCCTTTTCGATTTGCTGAGCCAATTTCGTTGCCATCAGCGCACCCATTCGAATGCTTGGTGGGGCCATACCTCGCTTTTGAATCACATCGCCCAAACGCATCACGGTCATATCGTAGAATCGCTCCACATCCAATCCATGCACCTTGATTTTCTGAGAATCCGGCAAAGTCTGGTTCCAAACCCGAATGCTATCGAACAAATTCATGTAATCCTTGGAGGACGTAGCCTGCAAGAATCGCTTCGCCGTTGAGTCGGTATTGGTAAAATATCGCTCCATGTAAAGCGCCCGTGTGGGACTCAACTCAATCACAAAATGTCGCACCCCCGCTTGTTCATGAAAAAACTTCAAAAAGCGGTATTCACCCAGTGAATTGAAGCTCGAAAACATGTGATTTTCTCCCGATAGCATAATGCGGGCCTCACCGGCTCGCTGAAGCAAAGGACGCACGCTTTTCAACTCCCCAAAACCATATTGCTTGAAATCGATGTAATACCCTGTGGGCAACACCGGTATGTCCTGGGCTCTAACCAAACCCATGATGGCAAACAAACCGCCTAATAACAATCCCTTTTTCATTTTTGTGCTCTCCTTTCCTTGGTGCGAGGCGATTTTTTTCCAACGGAAACGGAATCCGTGATAGCGTAATCCATGTCGTATGAACGCCCCGATCCCAACAGTTCATTGTTAAACTTCCAATGTAAACCCGCTTCTGCCATGACATACCAACCTGAGCTTTTGAAAATGGACCCATTGTTCATGGGTTCATTTTGATACTTCCAAGCACCGTCGCCAAAATCCCAAGCATAGCCGCCGGTAAGTCTCGCAAAGAAAGGACCTACGTGAAGTGTTGGCTCCACGGTAAAGCCATACAAATAAGCCGGGTTTGTCACCACAAAACTGGGCTGATCTTGATTGATAAACCCGCCCGAGGTATTGGTAAACTTCTTGTATCGCTGATTCGCATAACCCGTAAATCCTCCCACGCCGAAAGTCAAGAATCTTCCCAGCGGAAATTGGGTCATATCGCTGTAAATCACATAGGTAGCGGAGTAATTCCCACTGCCACCCACAGTTTGAGCAACCTGTAAACGATGATTTTGATATTGCTTGCCGTTGCGTGTATTCACACCCATACCAATACCCTGTGTTGCCAAATTTAATTTATCGGTTTCCGCCAATCCCATCACATTGCGCATCGCAGTGATATATTTGGGTTTAAATGTGGGATGGATTTGGGTGTAAGCCAAATCGAACACCAATTTCGATTCTTCCCTACTTCCCCATTCTCCGCGGTATTGCATAAAGCTGTGCTTGGGTCCGCTCTCACTTTCTAGCCAACCCGCTTCCCAAACAGCCGCTGAATCCATGGCCACATCAAAACGCCCATCCATATCACCGGATACTTCATTAAAAACCAACGTTTCGATATTCACGGAGTCTTTGCTTTGATATTGATCGCTGATGTCGGCAAAAAGCTGTACCGTATCTTTCGAGCCCATTCCGAAAGGATCGTCCGACAAAACCGTAGTATCCGAACCTCCCAACGCACTCAGCGGCGGATAGATCGTGGTATCAGGCTCAACAGACTGCTTGGATGGCGGGGGATTCCAAGCCGGCACCTCCTTTTCTCGCAACAACACGTGTTCGTATTGACCTGGCGCAGTCATCACAAATACCCGCGCCATGTCAGCAGGCGCAATCCCCTCACTCAGCAAATCCTCCAGCAAACTCGGTAGCACTTTGCGATTGTGTTTGTTCACCGCCAGTAATTCAACGGGATCAGTGCCTATCACCAAGGTTCTGCGCTTTTCATTTTTCAATCGAACTACCAATTCTGAACGCTTCTGCAATTGCTCAAAAAAGGTCTCTCCCACCAGTACCCGATCATTCACTGAATCACGGGGGATCGGTTTCAACCAAGGTATCAAGGCCCTATAGGTCGCCCGATTTTCGGGTAATATGTAACTTTCCAACTCCTTAGAGATGTTCCACAATGAATCCCTCAGTGTGCTGATGGTTTCTACAGCACTAAACGCGGGATCCACATCCAACGATTCAGTCTCGTCTTCATCATCACCCGGCACCTGAATTTCCTGATCCTCCTGCCACAAACGCCACAAACCCACCGAAACCAAGGACCTAATTCCTTCCACTTGTGATCGGATGCGCGCCGGAATTTGCTCATCATTTTGCTCCATGCCACCCAAACCAAGGGTTGAATCCGCCGGAAACAACGCATTCAAATAGGCCGCCAAAGCATATTCATATTCACGGTCGCTGTATTCCAGATAAGAACTATTTGCCTTACCATACAGTTCCATCGAAGCAAACGAAAATTGAGAAAATGCCGTACTATCCACTTTCCTGCGGGCATCCAAAGCATCCATGACATCTAAAAAGTGGTTGAAACCGTCACCATCTTCATCAAACGACATCCGAACATAGTTCCGGTGCATTTGGTCGGGGTGCTTCAGGTATTCGTTTAGCAATCCCACCTGCAAAGGGTGGAAATTGATATATGCCACGTCAAACCGTTCAAGATCCCCACTGCGAATGAGAGAAATCAACGCCGGAATTTCCGCTGCTGATTCGTCCCCACCTTCGTTCGTTGTAGACATCAACACCAATTGTTTCGCGTCCAAGTTTGATAGCGCATGGGCTTGATATATTACCCGCACCGACTCCTCAGTTGTGGTGGTTGTCATGGCCGTAGAGTCCGCCACCACTTTGTCTGCCACAGCATCCCACTGCGCACCCAAACTGCTCAGGCACAGGACAAAGGCAGCCAAGGCCCAGTGCTTCTTTAAGTTCTTGTTCATCAAGTGTTTTATATTAAACGAGATTCAGGACTTGTTCTTTGATTTGCTCCAATTTTTCCTTCATCTGAACCACCGCTTGCTGCATGGGGAAGTAATTGCTTTTCACGCCCATGGTATTCATTTCACGTCCCATTTCCTGGGCGATAAAATTCAGTTTTCTGCCCAAAGGCTCCTTTTTGAGGCAGGTTTTGAAATAGTCGATGTGTTGCTGCAATCGCTGTTTCTCTTCGGCGATATCCCACTTGTCGAGGTACATCAATATCTCTTGCTCGAAGCGATTTTGGTCGCGCAGCTCCCCGGCCACATGTTCGGCCAATTGGCTATAAATGCGTTCGCGCAAGCCTTGCTTGCGCGGCTCCTCGTGGATAGAAACCTCGTTCAAATCCAATTGAATCGACTCCACCAACGATAGCAACTTCACCCCCGTGGCGGCGCCTTCTTCCTTTCGAAACTGCACCAACAAATCCGCTGCTTGCAACGTCAAATCCACGATGGCTTGCTTGACCCCCTCATCCAACCCACGCTCTCCGGTTTGAATCACCTCTGGAATGCGGATAATCTCGCGAAACGGATCCCGAAACTCCACACCCAACGCAGTACTCAACTCCTGGTATTTATCAAGATACGCCTTGGCCAACCCCGCATTGATGTGAATGGTTTGATCCTCGGCTTTTACATTGGGAAAGGTGATGCTGTAGGTGCAAGTAATGGTGCCACGCTCCAACTTTTCATTCAATAGACGACGAATCTGCGGATCGATTTCGTACAAAAATTTCGGCAGCCGCAAATCTGCCTCGAAATACCTGCCATTGAGGGCCTTGATCTCGCAAACCGCGCGGAGGGTTGGGGTCTCAATTTGGGCGCGCCCAAAACCCGTCATACTCTGAATTTGACTATCCATGCTAATTCAGGCGAAATTAGACCTTAATACAGAATTTTGAATCACCCAACCCCCACAATTAATTAACTTTGTACAACATTGATGAAAGCAAAATACATATCGGCTTTTTGCATTTCGCTAGCCACCCTGTTTTGGGGCTGTAACCAAAGTAGCGATAGCGCCGACAACGATACCCAAGCCACAGCCGAAACAGTCATTGTCGAACAGAAAAAAACAGGTTTTTCAGCAGATAACGCTTTTAACAACATCAAATCACAACTTGATTTTGGTTTCCGCATCCCCGGCACAGCGGCCCACAAACAATGCGCAGATTGGTTGCTCAAACAACTGAAAGGCCAGTGCGATACCACCTATTTCCAGGTTGGCTCGTCCAAAAATCCCACATCCGGTGCACCCATTCCCATTTACAACATCATTGGTAGCATCAATCCCACAGCAGAAAAACGCATGATTTTCGCCGCCCACTGGGATAGCAGACCCATGGCCGATCAAGACGACCAAAACCCCAAAGAACCCATTCTTGCCGCCAATGATGGAGCATCCGGCGTAGGCGTCATTTTAGAACTCGCCCGCATCCTTCACACAGAAAAACCAGAATGGGGCGTGGATTTCATCCTTTTCGATGCCGAAGATTTGGGCGTATCAGACATTGAAAACTCCTTCTGCCTCGGCAGTCAGTACTGGGGAAAAAATCTACACACCCCCGGGTACAAAGCCAATTTTGGGGTGCTGCTCGACATGGTAGGTGGGAAAGATGCCAAATTCATGTGGGAAGCCAACTCCAACCAATACGCCAACTGGATTTTGGTTCATACTTGGCAAATTGCCAAGGAACTCGGCCACGACAACTACTTCCAACTTCAAAATATCGGTGCCATCACAGACGACCACAAATACGTATACGAAGCCACCAACATCCCCATGATCGACATCATTCAATATAATGAAAATACCGGGTTTGCGCCTTACTGGCATACCCACGACGACAATTTGGATGCTGTGGACAAGAACACATTGCAAGCCGTGGGCAACACCCTGTTGAACCTCATTTTCAATCCACCAGCTACCCTATGAGTACACCCCACCTTCATATATTGGCCTTTGCCGCACATCCAGACGATGTTGAACTGGCTGCCAGCGGAACCCTTATCAAACATATCCAACTGGGATATGCCTGTGGGATTGTAGACCTCACACGGGGTGAACTCGGTACCCGAGGCAATGCAAATTCCCGAGATGCAGAAGCAATAGAGAGCAGCAAAATCATGGGATTGGCCGTTCGTGAAAACCTCGATTTGGGCGATGGTTTGTTTGAAATCAATGAAACCACCCTCATGGCAGTGGTAACTCAAATTCGCAAACACAAACCCAGTATCGTATTGGCAAATGCAGAAAGCGATAGGCACCCCGATCATGGCAGGGCTTCAGCATTGGTTTCGCGCGCTTGTTTTTTGGCGGGATTGCCCAAAATCATTACGGGAAACCTTCCTGCACATCGTCCAAAAGCGGTATACCACTATATCCAAGATCGGTTTTTACGGCCCGATCTCATTGTGGATATCAGCGATGTTTTTGAGCAAAAGATGAATGCCATCATGGCTTTCAAAACCCAATTTTACGACCCCAATAGCGCCGAACCTGAAACCCCCATCAGTAGCAAGGAATTTTTGTCTTTCCTCTCCGCCCGCTCCATCGAATTTGGCAGAACGATTGGGACCCAATATGGGGAGGGCTTTACCACAGAAAGGACCTTGGGTATAAATTCTCTCATAGAACTCCTGTAACTTCGAAACTGTCCATGCGCCACCAGCAGATCCGCCTGAGCCTCTTGTTGTGGGTCATCGTTTCGATGACAGCTTCTGCTGTGCAAGGACAAACCAAACCTGCCGATATTGTGGCGAATAAACCCTACGTCATTGGCTATCATCCCACAGACACGGGGCGATTGGTGCTGTATTTACCCATGCCCTTCGCGAGTTCACAATTCAAACCCGAAGTCTACAAAATCAAATTACCCCCAGCCACCGAAGTGCATGCCATTCACTTGGTTTACACCCGCTACAAACAAGTGGATACCTTCAATCAGCCCAAGTTGAACTTGCGTCGATTGAACAACCTAAAACAATTGTGGCCAGACCTTTACAAGCAATCAGACATACAGTGGCGCGTCTTTGAACAAAAATCACCCAAGACACTAGAAGCCGCCGAAGGTTGTTATCACGGATTCGTGGTGTACCTAAAAAACCGTCCCCCGAAAGTGGAAACGGAAAGAGAAATTGCCAAAATTGACCGCATCGTAGAAAGCTATAAAGACACTCAAATCTGGATTCCCGAAAAGGTAAGCTACCGGATTAGGAAGCGCGAGGTGGAAACCGGATACTATCTGCCACACAGCAAAGACAAAAATCGTCAGCACATCAAATACACGTCGGCCGGACTCTGGTTCCGGAAAAAGGAAACCCGCATTGTGCGCGATTCTATTCCGCTCAAACGCATTCCAGGACACTATGAAAGAACGGGCTTTTTTGACACCTTTGGCCTGAGAAATACCGATGAATTCAAGGTATTAACCCGCAAAAACTGGGAAGGAAAATACGCCGTTCTGGTAGACGTTACCGGCAGCATGACACCCTACACCGCCCAAGTGATGCTGTGGATGAAACACTCGAAAACCTGCCTCGACAATGGCAGAGTGGTATTCTTCAACGACG
>JALQWO010000419.1 GCA_023258655.1 Bacteroidia bacterium | reverse complement strand
CTGCGTGCAAGGCAGGTGCTCTAGCCAGCTGAGCTAATCCCCCAAACTTCATTCAGTAGTCCCGAGCAGATTTGAACTGCTGACCCCTACATTATCAGTGTAGTGCTCTAACCAGGCTGAGCTACGAGACTCTTTGTTCCCCGCTTCGTTCAGTCTGATCCTTCAGTCGTTTCGCCTGCTCCTTCTGCTTTGGGCTTGGGTAATGTGTCAATACTTAAAAAATTCTTTGAAATGTCTATGGCATAGCGAACGCCAAATTATATAACCTTCGTCGTTCTCTAGAAAGGAGGTATTCCAGCCGCACCTTCCGGTACGGCTACCTTGTTACGACTTAGCCCCAATTACCGGTTTTACCCTAGGCCGCTCCTTGCGGTGACAGACTTCAGGTTCCCCCAGCTTTCATGGCTTGACGGGCGGTGTGTACAAGGCCCGGGAACGTATTCACCGCGTCATTGCTGATACGCGATTACTAGCGAATCCAGCTTCATGAGGTCGAGTTGCAGACCTC
>JALQWO010000418.1 GCA_023258655.1 Bacteroidia bacterium | reverse complement strand
CAACAACTTGGAATTCCCTTTCAAGTCATCGATTTAAGCGAAGCTTACAAAAGTCGCATCGTTGATTACATGTTCATGGAATACGAACGTGGAAGAACCCCGAATCCAGATGTACTGTGTAACCGAGAAATCAAATTTGACGTGTTTCTTCAAGCTGCTATGGAATTGGGTGCAGATTATGTTGCGACTGGACACTACTGTCAAAAACGCGAAAATCCAGATGGAAGTTTTAGTTTACTGGCTGGAGCGGATAAAAACAAGGATCAATCCTATTTTCTCTGTCAAATCAGTCAAGAACAATTGGCGAAAGCTCTTTTCCCAATCGGTGCGTTAGAAAAGTCTGAAGTACGTGAAATTGCCTTGAAACACGATTTAGTCACCGCAACGAAAAAGGATTCCCAAGGATTGTGTTTTGTGGGTAAAATTGCCCTTCCAACTTTTCTTCAACAGCAATTAGCCCCAAAACAAGGGAATGTCATTGAGATTCCGATGGACATGCCTCAATTCAA
>JALQWO010000417.1 GCA_023258655.1 Bacteroidia bacterium | reverse complement strand
GCTGTGGAAGGCGGCGCCTGCGATTGCCTGCGGCAATGCCTTCATTTTGAAGCCCTCGGAGCGCGACCCCTCCTGCCCGATGCGGCTCGCGGAACTCTTCCTCGAGGCGGGGCTGCCCGCCGGCATCTTCAACGTGGTGAACGGCGACAAGGAAGCCGTCGACGGCATTCTCGATGATCCGGACATCGCGGCCGTGGGCTTCGTCGGCTCCACGCCCATCGCGCAATATGTCTATGGGCGCGCCACCAACAACGGCAAGCGCGCGCAGTGCTTCGGCGGCGCCAAGAACCACATGCTGATCATGCCCGACGCCGACATGGACAAGGCGGTCGATGCGCTGATCGGTGCGGGCTATGGCTCGGCGGGCGAGCGTTGCATGGCGATCTCGGTCGCGGTGCCGGTGGGCGAGGCGACGGCCAATGCGCTGGTCGAGAAGCTGATCCCGCGCGTCGAGAAGCTGAAAGTGGGCCTCTCCACCGACCGCGAGGCGGATTACGGCCCGCTGGTGACCAG
>JALQWO010000416.1 GCA_023258655.1 Bacteroidia bacterium | reverse complement strand
ATCCGATGGGTAGGCAATTTCCAAGGCAAAGTGCTGAAAAATGCGGTGGCCAAAGTGCTCTACGACCAACTCACAAAAGGACTTTAATCCTCCAGGGCAGCATCCTATTTGGCGGTAAACACCAGCCAAACCGCGATCAGCACCAAAACGAAGGCCAGTGCATATTTCCAATGAAAGGCCTCGCCTTTGAATACCCATTGCACTACTACCGTAAACACGATGATGCTGATGGCTTCTTGAATGATTTTCAATTGAAATAAATCCAAGTTGCCCCCAGTTTCTTTGCTTCCCAACCGGTTGGCCGGAATCATAAACAAATATTCAAAAAACGCGATAGCCCAGCTAAACAGAATCAGCGTAAACAATCCGGCATGCTGTAAAAAACTCATCGACTTCCATTTCAGATGGCCATACCAAGCCATTGTCATGAAGACATTGGAAATCAACAGCAATACAACAGTGACAAGCGTTCTCAAATTCAGCGAGTTAGGCCCGATACAATCAATCAGCCTG
>JALQWO010000415.1 GCA_023258655.1 Bacteroidia bacterium | reverse complement strand
TGCTAGTCAACTCCCATTTGGGAACAAAACCCGAAAAACTCACCAAGGATTTAATCGGACTCGCCACCGGATCAACCACCGCGTGCAACGTAGAATCCTGCGCCCGCAATCCTGCCGTCATCATAAACAAAGACAGAGACACAGCAAAAAGTTTCTTTTTCATACTAATCTTCTTTAGGTAAAACACGTATTTCCACTTCCTCCAAACGAGCCCCCTTTAAGGTTCGGATAACAAACTCAAAAGGCTCATGATGGATGATCTCTCCTACCGAAGGTATCCGCTCCGAGCAGAAAATAATAAATCCACCCAAAGTATTGTAATCCCCCTCGGGTATGTTTAAGTCGTACTTTTCATTGAGATAATCCACCTCCAAACGGGTACTAAACACATAATGTCCCTCTCCCAACACCGTTTCTACCTTGTCCTCCACATCAAATTCATCCTCGATCTCCCCCACAATCTCTTCCAACACATCTTCCACACTCACCATGCCCGCCGTGCCCCCAAATTCAT
>JALQWO010000414.1 GCA_023258655.1 Bacteroidia bacterium | reverse complement strand
CATGTTGTCGATGTCGATATCGAGGCGATCGCCGTAGAGTGCGTTGCGGCGTTTGCGGTAAATAGCCTTGCGCTGGGCGTTCATGACGTCGTCGTATTCGAGTAAGTTTTTGCGCATGCCAAAATTGTTCTCTTCGACTTTTTTCTGGGCGCGCTCGATGGACTTGGATACCATGTTGGCCGAAATCACTTCACCTTCTTTGAGACCCATGCGGTCCATGATGGCTGCAATGCGCTCAGAGCCAAATTTACGCATGAGGTCGTCTTCGAGGGAGACAAAGAAACGCGAAGAACCAGGGTCACCTTGGCGGCCAGATCGACCGCGCAACTGACGGTCTACGCGGCGAGAGTCATGGCGCTCGGTACCGATAATCGCCAAACCACCTGCTTCTTTGACGCCTTCGCCCAATTTGATGTCGGTACCACGACCAGCCATGTTGGTGGCAATGGTAACCGTACCAGCCAAACCGGCATTGGCTACAATTTCGGCTTCTTTTTGGTGGTATTTCGCGTTG
>JALQWO010000413.1 GCA_023258655.1 Bacteroidia bacterium | reverse complement strand
TGAATCTCAGACTCATTTAAAATATTCAATGCGCTTACTAAATAAGAAGTATCTACTTTTTGGGTAGTACTTAGGTATTGATCTCTCCAGCCTTCGATAGATTCTAATAAATGGGCGCTTGCTTTGTCTTTACAAACCAATAGGTTTCTAATAAAGCTTGCAAATCCATAGAGTACCATATCTCCTTCAAAACCTTTTTGATTAATCTCGTCATACAATAGCATAGCATTGGTTAAATCCTGTGCTGTTAAGTAGTCTAATAGTTTAAAGAAATAGGCTTCGTCTAAAATATTTAAATGCTCTAATGTATTGGCATAAGTTAACTCGCCATTAGAGAAACTCACAATTTTATCTAAAATACTCAAAGCATCACGCATACAACCCTCACTCTTTTGAGCGATTAATTGCAATGCATTTTTTTCTGCTTTGATATGTTCTTTTTCTACGATTTCTTCCAAGTGAACAACGGTGTCATTATTGGTGATTCTCTTGAAATCAAAAATTTGACATCTAC
>JALQWO010000412.1 GCA_023258655.1 Bacteroidia bacterium | reverse complement strand
GTTCTTTTCCCCCGATTCAAAGAAATTGGTGTTCCGCGCGAGCAGACCCCAAACCGAAGAGGAAATCACCAAGTACAAAGACCTACTCAGTCGCGGATTGGTTGAACCCACCAACATGGAAATTTACACCTGTAACGTGGATGGCAGCGACCTAAAACAGGTAACCCAATTGGGCAAAGCCAACTGGGCACCCTTTTATCACCCCGGCGGAAAGAAAATCATCTTCTCAAGCAATCATCACAGCAAACGGGGGTACGACTTCCAGCTGTACATGATTAACGAAGACGGCACCGGCCTTGAACGCATTACCAGCGAAAGTATGTTTAACGCTTTTCCGATGTTCTCGCCCAATGGCAAGCAATTGATTTTCAGCTCAAACCGAAACAACCACGGCACCCGGGATACCAATTTGTTTCTGGCCGACTGGGTTGACTGATGCTGGTAAAAACCGAAGCCATCGTCGTAAAGCGCACGCCTTACACCGACCATTCGGCGGTGGTGAAGTTGTTTACCCGTGA
>JALQWO010000411.1 GCA_023258655.1 Bacteroidia bacterium | reverse complement strand
ATCCTCGCTACTGTCTAGTGGTGCATCTATCGAAACAGGTCTTGCAGATACACGCATTACGTCCGTAATATGATTAATCGAAAAATTTAAGACTTGAGCTAACTCCTCGGCACTTGGCTCACGTTGAAAGTCCTGCTCTAATTTTGAAAATGATTTACGGACTTTATTTAAAGTACCAATTTGATTTAAAGGCAATCTTACTAATCGGGATTGTTCTGCGATAGCCTGCAAAATACTCTGACGAATCCACCATACTGCGTAAGAAATAAATTTAAAACCACGAGTTTCATCAAAACGACGGGCGGCTTTAATTAAGCCTAGGTTACCTTCGTTAATTAAATCTGGTAAACTTAATCCTTGATTTTGATATTGTTTTGCAACCGATACCACGAAACGTAAGTTTGCGCGAGTTAATTTTTCTAAAGCTTCCTGATTACCATCTTTTATTTTTTTAGCTAAAACTACTTCTTCTTCGGCTGTAATTAATTCTTCTCTACCAATTTCTTGAAGATATTTATC
>JALQWO010000410.1 GCA_023258655.1 Bacteroidia bacterium | reverse complement strand
CTGCACGTTGGCCCAGGCGGCCCCGAACAGCTGCTTGGCGCGCTCGATCGCCAGCTCCTCGATGGCATCCACGTGCTCGCAGCCGCCGTAGTAGCGCTTGGCGGGCAGGCCTTCGGCGTACTTGTTGGTGAGCACCGAGCCCTGGGCCTCCATCACGGCGCGGGAGGCGAAGTTTTCGGAGGCGATCAGCTCCAGATGGGTCTGCTGGCGCTCGAGCTCGCGGTTGATCAGGGCCGCGATGGCGGGGTCGCCGGCCGCCAGGGAGGTGTTGATGGCCGCGCCGCTGGAATCCGCCATGAAAAGCCGCACAAGTTGGCCTGATCGTAAGAAACCGACAACGGTCGACCCGCGTTCCGTGCGCAGCCCCAGAACCAGTGGGGCGGGCGGTGGGCCGCGACTGGGGCCGCGACTGGGGCCGCGAAGGGCGATCCGATCCAGATCTCGCTCCGCGATCGGCCAAGGCTGCACGGCACAAAAAAACCGCTCCCGGAGGAGCGGTTGGCTGGCCATCGACAGGTG
>JALQWO010000040.1 GCA_023258655.1 Bacteroidia bacterium | reverse complement strand
CACCTTGTGGTAAACAGGCACATCAAATTGGTTGTTGTTTTGATGGGCGATGGTGAGAGTACCGCCTTTTCCATACCACTGAAATTTAGCATCCAAATCTCGCTCACGGTAAGCGGTGGGCGCAAGACTTTTTTGACTGCCCCCGGCAACAACGTCGCCAAAATCTCGAATCGTACCACCCACAGTGAAGCCCATTTTTTTTGTCGCATAGTCCATTGAAACGCGACGAGAGAATTCTTGTTTTGCCGACATTCCGCGCATCAACCCATGGACCATCACCTTATTTAAATTCTGTCGAGATGGCTCGTGGTATTTTGCCAACAAGGCACCACTCATAGCATCAGATCCATACTGTACTGCACCATGGCCGAACAGTACCTCTATTTGATCTAAACCCAAGGCGTCTAACGTATTGAAATATTGATTGGGACCATACCGAAAAATGGAATTGTTCAACCGCACACCGTCTACCAACATCAGGGTTTGATTCCCTTGGAGTCCGCGGAGTGTAGGAGATCCCCCACCATGGTTTGTTTTTTGCACCAGAATACCCGTCACATTCATTAACAATTCTGGCGCAGTTCTCGAATCACTACCAGTGCTAAAGCTCGTCTTTTGCATGGCTGTTCGATAGGGCTGCCGCTCCCAAACCACGCTATTTAACAAAGTGCCTTCCACCAAAGCTACCGGCAATCGCGACACATTAAGAGAGTCCTGAACCAAGTTGTTTGATCCAAGATACCCGGGCATAGGATGAGCCAGGGTTGTGGAAATTTTCGACGTATCGGCATCGGGCATCGACAGTCCTATTAGGGGCAACGAAAACAGCCATCCCCCAAAAAAAACAATCCCCTTTCGCACCCTAACCAGGTTACTCAACAGACTATCCATCATAACTAGTTCAATCTTTGGTGACCGAAGGAATTACCCATGGAGCCATCCTAGCCATTGGTAATTTTGATTGTTCGCCTTTCACGTACTTCCACAAAATTTCATTCATCAATCGCTCGTTGGCCTTGTCCTCCCTGCTTAAGTCCAGTGAATCGCTCATTCGCATCAAATAAGAGGTTGCTTTGGGATTAGTGGCAGAATTTACCTCATTGAGATCCACAATCGACGGCACATGTTCAAACCCTATTGGCGATGCGGTATCAGCGAAACAACGCCACATGGGTTCGGCCCCAGCATCGTACTGACTCATCGGCGGCAGCCCCAAAATCAACCCCATGGTACGCAGCATGCCGCTAGTACTGTATTTGGTGTGATCCACAAAACCACGCTTAACGAACCCGCCGGCAACATAAGCCGTGGACCGGTGCGCGTCTATGTGATCAGCCCCATTTTGTGCGTCATCCTCTAGGATAAATACGACGCTTTCTTTCCAAATGGGAGACTTCGACAAATATTCAACAAACAAACCCACCGCCAAATCATTGTCTGCAACATGGGCAAAAGGGGTAGGACGATTTTTCCGCACCCCCTCGGTGTGATCATTGATAAATCGCAAGGTATTGAGTGCCGGTACTTTTTGAATGGCCAATAAACTATCAAAATCACGGCGCCATTGGGTAAATCGAGAGGTATCTCTCACACGTTCATCCCAAGAGGTAAAATAATTGCAATGCTGATTTTGAAGTACGGGAATGTTGGGTTTGTAATCATCCACAAATTCGCCATAACTGCGAAAAGAGATTCCCGCACGCTGGGCATGATCCCACAGAAATCCTTGTTGGGGATGGGCCACAGTGAGCTGTCCTTCGTACACATAATTTCCACCCCTACCACCGTAATGAGTGGGCCATGTTTTTTCCGTGTAATCGTTGGCATAAGCGGCGGTGCTCCAATTATGTCCATCTGCACTCACTTCTGCATCCACGTAAAAATGATCTAACAGAACAAATTCTTCCACCAACTTATGCTGATTGGGCGTGATATTTCTTCCAAACAACAACAGCGAAGTATCGCCATCGCCGAGGGGCAGATCAGACAGCACTTGGTCATAGGTGCGATTTTCTTTGATAATGTAGAACACATGTTTGATGGGTGATGTGTCCCCCTCTTTGTTGGGTATGGGATTCGACATGGGGATATTTTGCACGCGGCCCTGAGCGCCATCGAAGGGAGAATTGGCATACACAGCCAAGGTGTTTTCACTTAACTTTCCGCCATTTAAGACCTCTTGCGCTTCAATAATTTGCAGTCCGCCTCGGAACAGGCTTCCGATGTATTGTACTTTTTGCGCGGTGGTTTGTCCTTGTTGATATTCCGTTTTTGTCTTGCGCTCCATGGGATTGGGTCCCTGAGGATTGGACATCGAACCAAAACCTTTACCACAAGCCACGGCAATTTGATCGTCCCATGCCAACACCTGTGTTGGATACCAACCCGTTGGCACAAAACCCTTGAATCGGTATCGACCTAACTTTTTGACATCAAAAACCGCCAACGCATTGTTATCCGAATTCGCTGCTACCAGTATTTTACCCTTTTGCAACAAAGTCAACGCATTCGTTCCGCTGCCAGTAAGGCTTGTACCATATAAACCGGCCCGCAGAATTTCAACCCGACTATGTTCATTCAAATGAATCACATGCACTGTATTGTCATCCGCGCAAGCCACAAACAACCGATTGCCTTTGGCATCATACTTCATTTCATTGGGGTTGTCGCCTACCACTATTTTTGACTCCCATCGCCTTTCAACCACATTGAAAACACCAACAGAGGCATCGCCCCAGTGACTCACAAATACTTTCCCCCGTCCATCACCCGAAACCGCATACCCCGCCGATGGCAATTTCCACTGTTGTCTTACACCAAAATCGTTGAGAGATATCTGGTAGAGACTCGAATCTTCTTTCGTTGCCACAAACAAGTCATGGCTTTGGGGGTCAACATACAACCCCGTTGGAGAAATCTTTACAGGCCACTGATCGCCCAAATGAATGGAATCGAGATACTGTAATTTGCCTTCGTTAAATTGATATCGATTGATGACGTTCAAATTGGCACCGGTAGAAAAAAGCTGATTGGATTTGGTATCAAAGGCCAAGCCATAGAATGTAGCCTTCACAGGCAAACTATCCGTGATCATTTTGCGTTGCATATCAAACACCATCAAGGAATGATCGCTCTGGCCCGCATTGGCCACCACCAAGTATCGATTGGAAGGGTCCAAAATCATCTGCATTGGCAAATCGCCCAGTGAATATTTTTCGCCTTTTGGCGATAGTTTCCACCCGTTGGGAAGTTCCGTTTGCGCAAACAAGGGGAACAGTCCGCCAACTGTGGCAAGCAAACAAATCAATAGGTACTTACTGCTATTTGTGATTGTCATAAAATTCGTTTCGTTGTGTGTTTTCATCATCCATGGCTTCTGACATTTTTAATTCTCTCCACGGAATGTTTCTGTTATATTTTCTAAGGGCAACCGCTGGATCAAATACCCTGAGGTCGCTGGGCTCCAAAGTGTATGGAGTAAAGTCGGGGCTGGTTGTGAGAAAATCACTGATATCAGAGGCGGTGATATCAAAATGATTCACCCCCGGGATGCCCATCGTATTGTAAATCAACTTGATAATAGAACCAAAATTGGCATGCGTGTGCGATGTGTAATTCCTTTTTACATAGGGACCCGCCATCATCAAAATACTGCGATGCGCATCAATGTGGTCAACGCCTCCTTGTGGGTCATCTTCGGTCACGATCACGAGCATATTTTTCCAATAGGGCGTGTGCGATAAAAAATGTAGCATCCTGCCTAATGCCAAATCATTATCTGCCACGTAACTATGCACAAATGGATAACCGTCGGCTGGACGCGGTTTTGATGTGTGATCATTTGGCAATTGAATAGTAATCAATTGGGGTAAAGTATCGGTCCCTGAAAGCCATTTGTTGGTAAATTCGGTCTCAAACTGCTCAACCCGAAATTGATCCGGAATGCTGGTATTATACCCTGCGTAATTCCTCGAAGTATGCGCGTAAATTGCCGAAGGCATGGGAAAAGCCACGGCCATTCCAGTACCATTCAACGTATCATACCAATCTTCCCGAACGCCTTGATATTCGTTGGCTTCACCAAAGTTATAGATCGATTTTTTGGCTCTTTGCACGGCCTCCCATAAGCCACCGATTTGGTTATAATCCTCTGGATCCATTGCTCCTGTAGTCTTCGGCATCCTTCGACCAGGCGCGGGCGACAGAATACGAAAATCACCTTCATTGGCCGCATTGGTCTCTACGTATTCGTTGGGAATGGTCCCCACCATCCAATGATGCCCGTGGATAGAAGCGTCTGAGTCACAATAAAAATTATCGCTGTAGGCAAAGCCTTGGGCTATTTTGTGGTGGTTGGGTGTAATTTTCAAACCCTTCATTCGGGCCTCAATCGTTTCTTTGTTCAGCGTGTCGGCACCATAATCCCATGTTTGATCATCGTGAATCATTTTAAGCTGGCCACTGATGGTGTATTCGCAGTTCACACCAAACCTACTCAAGCTCGAATCTCCCAATCCGCCTTTCAGTTGACCGAAAACTTCGTCATACGTTCGGTTTTCCTTGGTGATGTACACAATGTGTTTTATGGGCGATGTTGGACCGAAAAATGGATTATCCTCATTTTTTTCCAGCTTTAATTGATAGGTGTAGGCAATTACCTCGTCCCTACCCCGCAATACGTTTTGATTGGAAAGGAACGACACACGTTGAAGGCTACCCAATTGAATATCTCCGATGTAAGTTCCCTGGGGTGGCGATAGGAATCCTTGTCCACCATTGGGTCCGGCACCCAATCCCCGGGCTGATACCGCCAGCACTTCACCCGTTGAGGGAATACACTTCACCCGAGTTGTACCCCAACCCGACGGAATCATTCCCAAGTTCTTTCCCGATTTCAAATCCATCACAGCCACCGCATTGAATCCCAACAAAGCCACATACAATCTCTTTCTTTTGAGATCCAAATCAAGTCCATAGGGCATGTAACCTCTAGACTGATCCAAAAATGTTTGGGTCAATATCGGCCAAACACCCTGTAACCGGTTTGTTTTTAAATCAACAATCGCAATATCATCGCTACCGGCCTGAGAGATGTAAGCGTACTTTGCGTCACAAACAATACTGTTGGGATGAGATCCTCCAACGATTTCAGCATCCTCAATAAACTCACCAATGGGCTTGCCCGTTTTAATTTTTGAAACGACAGTATTGGTGCGAGTGTCAACAACCCACACGCTCATGGATTGGTCGTTGTTAGGATCACCCAATCCAGGGACAAACCGCCCCTCTACTTCTACACCTTCGCGAGATTCCCTGCTGTGCGCACCATAGGGTGGAAAATGCAACAAAAATGAATCTTTCGTTTTTTCATTCACTCCCGGCACCACCGGGTATGCATACATCCCTACATTGGCAACCAAAATCTTATTCTGTTTTGGAGCCATGGCAATCCCAAAAGGTATCCTGCCGGTAGGAATACTTGCTTTGATTTGGTGGGTTTTTAAAGAGAATCTATGCAATTGAAACCATGCTCGGTCTAACACCCAAAGATCATCATTTGATTCATCCAAAATGAGATCAGTGGCGAACGCTTCACGGTGGCTCTCGGGGTGGGCCAAGTTTAAATCGAAACTATCTACAACCCTTTTCCCAACCACATCAAATACCCATATTTTGCCTTTATCTCCACCACTTAAAAAAACACGCTGATTGTCGTTTGAAAAACACGCCCCCACAAATGACGCCCCCTTGATAACATCGCCATTTTTACCATCGTACGATGGAAAGCGAGATACTGCCATTTCCTTTCCCGACAAATCAACCACAGAAATCGCGTTGCTATGCAATACAACGGCTGTTTTTTCGTCCTTGGAAACGGCCAACCCGTAGGGTGCGCGCGATATCAATTTCGTTTCACCCGCGGGCTTGACCATTCTGCCACTGGGCAAGACCGATGGTCCAGTAAGTGAAATCTTTGCATATTCTTGGCTCCCCGGAACTTCCGCAATCTGAGCTGAAATAAACCAGGGTAGTGAACAGAAAAATACTGACAAACACGACTTCAATGGAACGATTTTGTGCATGTCCGAATTAACCACCAGCACATTTGCATTGCATAATCACGAAGTAAACGAATCATTAACCCCATCAAAAACACCACTCCTGGCCATAACAATCCCAAAACAACGACGTGACCTGATCTCGACCATGAGAATTAATATGACTAGAAAATTTCCTGCCTTTTGAGAGCTTCCGTCCGATCGTTAGCACCTCTACTACTTGGGGTATGCAGTTGGGCTTGCGCTACTCTTTTTAAGTAATACCCAGCAGTCGTCAATAAAAGAGGGAGGGGCGGCCATTGGCCGCCCCTCCCCTTATTAATCACACAGACCCCGGCCTATAACCGATAAATCCCGCTGATCAATCCTAATTTCCTTGGTAATACAACTCGCGAATCAATCCATCGGCTAGCCCAATTCTCGGCACTCCGATACAATCAACCCCGGCCCATTTCAATACTGAAGTATAGATTTGTAACGCCGGCACAATAACCTCTGCCCGCTCCTGTCGTAAATTGTACTTGTGCATTCTCTCCGAAACCGACAATCCCATCAACTCCTTGTAGAATGCATCCAAGTCTCCCTTCGACAGTCCTTCATTCTGTTTTGATTTGCTGATCGAAAACAACTTATTGATGTTTCCACCGCTACCAATGACTTCGAGCGATTTCAACCCCTTAACACTCCGTTTTACCGCAGCTTTCATTTCATCCCAAACCGCAGGGTTCACTGCTCCATGCATCATGCGAATTGTGCCCACGTTGTATGAATCTTGCAAAATCCGCTTGCCTTGCGCATACAATGTTAGCTCCGTACTTCCCCCGCCAACATCCACATACAACCGCGTAACCTCATCCAAACCCGCCTCTTTCATGTGCGTATCATAAATAATCGCCGCCTCCTCTTTACCCGTGATGATATTGATTTCAATGCCCGTTTTCTGGGCGATGTTTCTCACAATGGCCGGACCGTTTTCCGCATCACGCATCGCTGATGTAGCACAAGCTCGGTATCGCTCCACGCCATACACCTCCATGATTAGTTTAAACGATTCGATGCACTTCAAAAGTGCCTCCGCTTTGGCCTCCCCTATTCGGCCCTCCTGAAACACATCCAACCCCAGACGCAAAGGAATCCGCACCAAACTCAATTTGGTAAAATCTACTTCGCTCTCATATGGAACCGCTTGGGCGACCAACAATCTCACCGCATTTGATCCGATATCAATGGCCCCCAGATTCAATGCTATATTCCTTGTCTTTTAAAAATTGATAAATTGCCAACTGGGAACGAACCACCGACTCCGATGCTTCCCGCTCCACGTAATCGTTTTTCAGCGACGCATCCAAAATTCGGGCTTTTTCATTTTCCGCCAACTGGATGTTCATAATATGTGATAATTCTTCTTTTATCTCTTTATCCAGAATCGGACAAGCAACTTCAATGCGATGATCCAAATTTCTGACCATCCAATCTGCCGAAGAGATAAAAATTTGCTGTGCCTCACCTTTGCCAAAAATAAACACCCTCGCGTGTTCCAAATATTGATCTACAATAGACAGTGTTTTGGGTGTTTTTTTGAATCCCTTTTGGTCCATAACTGCGCAAAAAATCCCGCGAATCACAAAACCCAAATCTACCCCCTGCTTGGCAGCAGTATACAATTCGTTGATCAGAATTTCATCCGACAAACTGTTCAACTTGATGACCACGCTGGCATCCTTTTTCTTCTTGGCCAGCGCCGTTTGCTTGGCAATGAGTCCCAAAAAATGCTTGCGCATGTTTACGGGCGCCGGCACCAATACCTTACACGATTTTAACGTCGCCAAATTCGGAACCGACCTTTCCAAACAATCAAATACCCGGTTGATGTCGGCCATTATCTGTCGGTTCGATGTCAACAAACAATGGTCCGCATATACTTTGGCGGTACTCTCGTTCAAATTTCCCGTACTTACAAATCCAAATTGAGTGGTTCTGTTGAATTCCCTGCGTTTAATCACACAAATTTTGGCGTGAATTTTCATCTCAGGGAGCCCGATATATACGCGTACACCCTCCTCTTCCAACCTCCGCTTCCACATCAAATTGGCCTCTTCGTCGAACCGAGCCTTCAACTCAATCACCACCGACACTTGCTTTCCATTTCTTACGGCATTAATCAATGCATTGATGACCCTTGAATCCTTGGCCAATCGATACAAGGTAACCCGAATACTCACCACCGCTGGATCAATGGCTGCCTCCCTGAATAAGTCTATCACACTATCAAATGAATGATACGGGAAATGCAACATAACGTCTCGTTTGGCAATGAAGTCCATGATTCTACAGGGTTGCACGAGCAAGGGATGAACAAAGGGCTTCGGACGTGATTCGCGATCTGTAAAAACCTCTTTGGGGAAATCCATGAAGTCTTTGAAATTGTGAATCCTTCCGCCCGGAACCATGTGATCCTTTTTGTTCAATCCCAAACGTCGCATTAAGAAATCCAACAAATTGGGGTCGATTTGTTTATCGTAAACAAACCGTGTAGCCTTTCCCTTTTTTCGGTTTTTCAACCCTTTTTCCAAATCATCAATCAGATTGGTGTGAAAATCACTATCCAAGTCCAACTCGGCATCACGCGTCACTTTGATCAAATGCCCCATGAACTTGTCAAAACCAAAAGGCGCAAACAAATACGGCAGATTGTAGCGCACAATATCTTCAAGTAAAATCAAATCATGCGTCCCCTTGGCAGAGGGCAACACCACCACCCGAGGCAAATCGCCTACCGGTATTTCAATGAGTGCATAGCGATGCATCATCGCACTTTGAGAATGGCCCAAAACACAAGCCAAATAAACAGATCGATCCCGCAACAAGGGCATGGCCGGAATCGACTCAATCATCAAGGGCACAATGCGGGTGTGCAACCGCTCTTCGAAGTAATTCTCTACAAATTCTTTCTGCGCCTTGTTGAGTTGTTTGTCGGTTTTGAAGTAAATTCTCTTGCTCTCCATCTCTGCCACCAACTCGCGATAAATTCGCTCAAATTGGGCCTGCTGTGAGAGCACTACCGACATAATCTGCGATAAAATTTTGTCGGGATTTTGCTCCAAATGCATTTTCGCTTTACTCGGAGCAACCTTCACCATTCGGTTCAATGTAGCCACCCGAACACGAAAAAATTCATCCAAATTGTTCGAAAAGATGCCCAAAAACCGCAAGCGATCATGCAAATGGTTCTGTTCATCTTCCGCCTCCTGCAAAACCCGACCGTTGAACGACAACCAGCTTATATCCCTGTTAATCAATGACTTTTTCAAAATGATAGACAAATTATTACAATCTTCAAATATGGCACCTTGAAACATCGCACCTCATTACGGTTGGAATAAGGATCTGTTTATTTACCATTAACAAAACGGAAAACACAGCGGTAATACCCGAAATATTCCCCTAACAACATCGCAACATAAAAACATCAATTTCAACGCAATAACCCAACATACCATTGGGTATTTCGCTCTCACATGGACACCCAAAAAAGAGCGATACAAGTTTGCGTCCTCAGCGACCTTCATCTCGGCACCTTCGGCTGTCACGCCCAAGAAATCTGCGATTACCTCAAATCCATTCAACCCGAGATTCTTGTGCTTAACGGCGACATCATCGATATCTGGCAATTCAAAAAATCATATTTTCCACCGCAACACATGCAGGTGATTCGAGAGATCTTGAAGCTCAGTACAACCGGCACACAAGTGTACTATATCACTGGCAACCACGATGAAGCCTTACGCCGATACAGTGGTACACAGTTGGGAAATATTCTGCTCGACGACAAACTGGTGCTACAGCTAGATGGCAAGAAAGTCTGGATTTTTCACGGAGATGTATTCGACGCCACCACCCAAGGATCGGCCAAATTGTTGGCACAACTGGGAGGCAAAGGGTATGATATCCTCATTTGGTTGAACCACCGCATCAACCAACTGCTGAAGCTCATGGGCAAAGAGCGAATGAGCCTGAGCAAACGCGTCAAAGAAAGCGTAAAAAAAGCCGTTTCATGGATCAACAACTTTGAGGAAACCGCAGCAGAGTTGGCCATCGACGCCCAATATAACACCGTCATATGTGGGCATATCCATCAGCCACAAAAACGCATCATCAAAAACGAAAAAGGAGAAGTGCTTTACTTGAACTCCGGCGACTGGATTGAAAATCTAACCGCTTTGGAATACGTAAATCAAGCTTGGACCATTTACCAACACCCCGTTTCCCATACCAAAAAGACCCTACCCAGTGCAGAACTCGCAGAGTTAAATGCCTTGAAAAAACCCATCCTCCCCGATGTCCTTGGTCAACAAATCGCGGCCATCGTAGGGAATCCATCGGCCATCTCGTTCTCATGAAAATATTATACGCCGTACAAGCCACCGGCAACGGGCACATTAGTCGGGCCGCAGAAATCATCCCGCTGCTTCAAAAATATGGCGATGTAGATGTCATGCTGAGCGGCAATAACGCCCACCTACCCGTTCAACTGCCAGTGAAATACAAAAGCAAGGGCGTGAGCCTGTTTTATAAGCACGGTGGTGAATTGAACTACAAGCGCATGTTGAAACAAATCAACCCGTTTCAATTGTGGCGCGATATCAAAAATTTACCCGTTGAAACCTACGATCTGGTTATCAACGATTTTGACTTTGTTACGGCGATGGCCTGCAAGAGAAAAAAAGTTTTTAGCGTACAAATTGGCCATCAAGCGAGCTTTCAATATCCGGAGTCGCCCCGACCTGCCAAAACAGACCGTTTGGGAGAATACGTACTACAACATTTCGCACCGGCGTCACACTACATCGGTTTACATTTTCAACCCTACCATCCCCAAATCCTACCGCCCATCATCGGAGAGTCCATCAGGACTTCCATGCCAACCCACCAGGAACACATTACGGTTTACCTCGCACAGTATGGAATCGATGAGTTAATGAGGCAATTCAAAAGCCTCACCCACCTTAAATTTCATATTTTCAGCGCTGAAGTTTCCAAACAGGAACAAAAAAACAACTGCACCCTGTTTCCACTGGGTAAAGAATCATTTTCCCACTCCATGATCCACTCTCAAGGCATCATCACAGGTGGTGGCTTTGAAACCCCAGCAGAGGCCCTCTTTTTGGGTAAAAAAATCATCAGCATCCCCATCAAAGGACAATACGAACAACATTGCAACGCAGAGGCCCTAAAATCATTGGGGGCCAAAGTGCTTTATGATATCGACATTCATTTTGGCGCAGAAGTAGATCAATACTTTGACGGAACCGCCAACACAGAAATCCCAGAAAACCTATTCTGGAGCAACCAGCGCATCGTAGACGAATTCATGAACTTGGCACTCATTGCCAAGCAAAAGCACCACAATCAAGACACCCCACTGCCGGGCGCCACGCTGCTGGAAGGACTCATAAACACCAATTTTCCGTCCGCGTCTTCTGCCATCAATATCATGCCTTGACTCTCGATACCGCGCATTTTTCGCGGTGCCAAATTGGCCAATAGCAGCACTTGCTTACCCACAACCTCCTCGGGTTGAAAATGGAGTGCGATGCCGGATACCACTGTGCGTTCCTCCTCGCCTACTTGCAAGGTCAATTTTAACAATTTATCGGCTTTCTCCACTTTTTCACAAGCGATCACCGTTGCCACGCGCAAATCCAACTTCGCGAAATCATCGTAGGTGACTTCCGCCTTGGCTTCAGTTAACACCGTTTCCGTTCCGGCGGATGTTGCCGTGGCGGTACCCGCCACGCCACCTGCTGCACTGGCCGCGCTAGCGGCCGCCGTAGCCTGCAACTTGGCAATCTGTGCCTCAATGACATCGTCCTCTATTTTCTGGAACAGCAATCCCGCAGCACCCAAAGTATGTCCAGCCGCCAACTCAAACCATTTTCCGGGCTGTAAGCCCGCCAAC
>JALQWO010000409.1 GCA_023258655.1 Bacteroidia bacterium | reverse complement strand
GGTGTAAGAAGTACTGCAAGTGTGCAAGGATCATTGGTGATGTTTCCTATTTATGCATATGGAAATGAAGCGCAAAAGAAAAAATATTTACCCAAATTAGCATCAGGTGAAATGTTGGGATGTTTTGGTTTAACAGAACCTGATCATGGTTCTAATCCATCTGGTATGTTAACTAATATCAAAGATGCAGGAGATCATGTTATTTTAAATGGTGCAAAAATGTGGATCAGTAATGCTCCTTTTGCAGATATTGCAGTGGTATGGGCTAAGAACGAAGAAGGAAAGATAGTTGGTTTAATTGTAGAGCGAGGAATGGAAGGATTCACTACACCAACAACTCATGGTAAATGGAGTTTAAGAGCAAGTGCAACAGGGGAATTAGTTTTTGACAATGTGAAAGTGCCCAAAGAAAATATTTTACCCAATGTGATTGGATTAAAAGGACCATTGGGTTGTTTAAGTAAAGCTAGATATGGTATTGCTTGGGGTGCATTAGGTGCTGCGATGGATTGTTATGATAC
>JALQWO010000408.1 GCA_023258655.1 Bacteroidia bacterium | reverse complement strand
GTGGGAGATTACACCATCCGATGTTATGCCAATTTGAGCTCGGATATGGACCGAACGAACGACACACTCATTCAAAAATTTAGCGCTGTTGTTGGCAAGGACGCTTTTCCAATCAACCTAAAAACCCATAACGATAGCACACGTTATGATTTGGCCGATACCCTACAATGGGTCGATGCAACCATTCAAAACCAGGGGATAGATAGTATTCGGAAGGTCATGGTAACAATCTCCATTTTCGAAAAAGGACAACGTACCGCCTACGTTTCTCAGGTGACCCAATTGGCAGGAAAAGAACAAGCAACACTGCGATTCCCGATTCAACACAGGTTTACAGATACCGGCAAGGTTGATTTATTATTGTACACCTCTTCGTTTGAGGACCAAAATATCTTCAATGACTCCCTTTGGCAAACGATAGATGTTAATCTCTACCAAGATTTACGATTGCTTAAAGCCTCGCAACCGGAAAAGTCAACAAGAATTATTAAACAAGATTCTGTCCGATACCCCAAAGTATTG
>JALQWO010000407.1 GCA_023258655.1 Bacteroidia bacterium | reverse complement strand
CATCGCCCATCACGCCCACACTTTTCACGGGCAAGAAAACGGTGAAAGCTTGACTGGTGAGGTCATACCAAGATTTACCCGTCGCTTCATCCACAAAGTTGCGTAACTCTTCAATAAAAATAGCGTCTGCTCTGCGAAGCAATTCGGCATATTCTTTTTTCACTTCGCCAAGTATCCGCACACCCAAACCAGGTCCAGGGAATGGATGGCGGTAGACGATTTCATGTGGCAAGCCCAGCGCCACGCCTAACTCACGCACTTCGTCTTTAAATAGGTCACGCAAGGGTTCGAGCAACTTCAAGCCCAATTGCTCAGGCAATCCACCCACGTTGTGGTGGCTTTTGATGGTGACAGCTTTTTTGCTCTTGGCACCACCCGACTCGATCACATCTGGGTAAATCGTGCCTTGGGCTAGGAAGGTAGCGCCTTTATGACCACCATCACCCGCTTTGAGTTTGGCTGCTTGTTCTTTAAAAACATCGACAAACAATCCACCGATGATTTTCCGCTTGGCTTCGGGAT
>JALQWO010000406.1 GCA_023258655.1 Bacteroidia bacterium | reverse complement strand
GATCACAGCTCGGTTGACAGCTCCCCGAGGCTTATCGCAGCCTCCTACGTCCTTCATCGGCATCTGGTGCCAAGGCATTCGCCATTTGCACTTAATAATTTGACCACAAAGATGCTCGCGTCCACTGTGTAGTTCTCAAAATACGGGCGGTACTTAAAGTTAGATTCACTTGCTAATAGGTTTTAATATAAATTAAAAAAATTGCTAGCAGTTTAAAAATCTTTAAGTCCTTGAGTTGCCAGCTTTACAGCCGTCCCCTCAGGACCCAACAACGTGCCTAGTTAATTTACGATTCTTTTTAAATGCTTTCCACATCCTGCTTGGAAGAACTTGAGGAAATTCCAATGAGGCAGTACTTGTAATTAAGAATTTTAGATTGACCTAAATCAATGCTCCACAGGTTGCCTTCAATATAGGTATTAGAAATTTTCTAATTTAATTGAAGAGCTCCTTAGAAAGGAGGTGATCCAGCCGCACCTTCCGGTACGGCTACCTTGTTACGACTTCGTCCCAATCACCGAT
>JALQWO010000405.1 GCA_023258655.1 Bacteroidia bacterium | reverse complement strand
AAATTGGACAATTCAAAGATCATATATAAAAAGTTAGAAGGTTTTATTAATAAGTATTATACCAATGAATTACTAAAGGGAATTATTTTCTTTACTGGAATTGGTTTGTTGTATTTCATATTCACATTGTTTGTAGAATACTTCCTTTGGCTTAAACCAATGGCCAGAACCATACTTTTTTACACTTTTGTTCTTGTTGAACTCTTTCTGTTTTTTAGATTTATTTGTTTTCCACTATTTAAGTTGTCAAAATTCCAACAAGGTATTGATTATGAGAGTGCTTCAAAGATTATAGGAAATCATTTTAGTGAGATAGAAGATAAACTTACTAACTTTTTACAGCTTTCTTATGATAGAAACAAATCTGAACTGTTAGCGGCTTCGATTGAACAAAAAGCAAACACATTACAACCAATCCCTTTTGGAAATGCTATTAACTTTGGTAATAATAAGAAGTATTTGCCTTTAGCAATAATTCCAATTCTATTTTTTGTTTTTTTCTATTTATCAGGAAACAGCAATTTA
>JALQWO010000404.1 GCA_023258655.1 Bacteroidia bacterium | reverse complement strand
CCAAATAGACCTTCGGAATTTCCCCCAGTTTGACCGTGATGGTTTTGCTGGTCACCGCGCACTTGCTATATACTTTTACGCTGTATGTCCCTGCTGTTTGTATGGCCAAAGTTCGATTGTTGGTGTCCAACGCACTGAGGTCCACATCGGTGCTTGTCCAATGGTAATTCCAACCCCTGTGGTTATTGCCTGCATTCAGGGTTAAATTGACGGCAGGATTACACAAACTGGTGTCTTTCATGGGGATGGGTTCCGGTGCGGCCCAAATGACCAATACGTATACCGATTTGGTGGATTTGCTCCCGTCGCTGAATGTAGAAGTACACTCTGTTAAATACAATCCAGTGTCGGGATAGCTGATGTTCTGAGGCTCGCGAGCACTGGAAGTATTGGGCGTTCCTCCCTGAAAGGTCCAAGCCCAAGCCACCGAAGGCAAACTGCCCGGTTCGTTGAACTCTTTGTAGTTAACGCTGCTCCCTTTGCAAATGATGAGCGATGGTGTCTGCGCGGCCAATGGGAGGGACGAC
>JALQWO010000403.1 GCA_023258655.1 Bacteroidia bacterium | reverse complement strand
ACCAATGCGGTTGAGGCCAAGCGCATCATCGACGAGAGCGGTTTGAAGGTATACAGTGCCATCACGCTTTCTGAAGCGGCTGCTGTGGTGGAGCAAGTGTTGAAAGGATAAGTTTTACTTTTATCGATAAAAAAAGGGAACCCATCGGGTTCCCTTTTTTGTTACTGTACAATCAAACGGGCAGTGCGATTTTGGGTGAATAAGGTCAAAATATCGCCCCTTGTTTGCCGTTTATCTTTGAATTATGAGATTGGCATTTTTTGTCGTGATGTTGACTGGTTTATCGCCCTTGTTCGCTCAAGAAGGCAAGCTGAATCAGTTTCCAGCTGCCCATTTTGATCGCGGGGTGGAATTGTATCGTGAAGGTCGATTCAATGCAGCCGTTGCTCAGTTCAGAAGTTACTTGAATTTGGCCAACGAAGGCAATCAGCGAGCAGAAGCCGAATACTATTATTCTATGTCGAAGTTGAAGGCCGGACATACAGATGGTGTGCCTTCGTTGCAGCAATTCCTTGATCAGAACCCCGG
>JALQWO010000402.1 GCA_023258655.1 Bacteroidia bacterium | reverse complement strand
CCATTGCATTATGAAGGTGCAATCCGCGGGAATTGGACCGTCAATCACGATCTTACTGACGTGGTATGTCCGATGTATCCAGAAATCTCGGCCATCATCTCGTATGCAAAATCTAAGAAAGCCGACCGTCCACTAATCATGTGCGAGTACTCGCACGCAATGGGAAATAGCAACGGAACTATCGCCGAGTATTGGGAGGCGGTTCACGCTCTTCCTGGACTTCAAGGTGGATTTATCTGGGAGATGTGGGATCACGGACTAGATCAAACTCTCGAAAACGGAACTGTGCGTTCGGCATATGGTGGCGACTATGGCGAAATTAAGCACGACGGAAACTTTGTCTGCGATGGCATGTTCTTCCCGGATCGCTCCCCAAAGCCAGCTCTATACGAGGTCAAGCACATCTCTTCTCCGGTGCTCATCACAAGCAAGAATCTCAAGACTGGTAAATTCGAGATCTTCAACAAGAATTTCTTTGTCGATCTTCGAGATCTCAAACTCCGTTACGAAGTGACAGTTAATGGCAAAGTC
>JALQWO010000401.1 GCA_023258655.1 Bacteroidia bacterium | reverse complement strand
TCTCTCGTTCTATGTCATTATTATCCAAAATCAGTTCGCCTGATTGCTCATGCTCTTTGAATAGTTTACCGGCCATTAACATTTTGTCCACTAAGGTGGTTTTGCCATGGTCAACGTGAGCGATGATGGCGATATTTCTGATTTTTTGCATACCGAATTGATTAATCGGCGGCAAAAGTACAATGATAAACCCCTGCGTCAGTGAAAAAAAAGTAATCAAACTTTAAGGTGATAAAAAAAATGTTTACTTTTGTTCTCAATGTATAGGTTAAAAAATGCCTTCTTGCTTCTTCTGGCGGTCCTTGGTGTAAACTTTGGATTGAATGCGCAGTTGACGAGTATAGTTGACTTTTTATATAAACCAACTACTTTCCAGTTGGGTTGGCATGCATTGGATGATGATGCCAGTGCTTTTAAAGATTTTGCAAGTGTGAGCAAATGGAGTATGGTATATTATCCAGCTCGATTTACTGTAACGAAGACAATTGTGTCGGATCTAAAGATTGAATTGGCCCTTGGTTACACGAAAAT
>JALQWO010000400.1 GCA_023258655.1 Bacteroidia bacterium | reverse complement strand
GATACTCCAGAAAGCCTCAAAATCACTGAGATTCTTGAAGAATTGGCGATTAGTCACGGTAAAGGACCCCGATGACGCCTTTGTTGTTGAGATTACTACAGGTGCAGCAATGGCTTTGAATTCATGCATCGCAGGTTTTGGTGTGCGGTCTGGGAACACCATGCCATCGCAGACAAAGTTTCCGTCGTGTGGAGTCTCACCGAAATCTCCGCCGTAGGCAGAGCGCTTTGTTCCATCAGGAAGTGTCTGTTCAATTCCGTGATCCCAGAACTCCCAGATAAATCCACCTTGAAGTCCAGGTGTTGAGTAGATCGCATCCCAATACTCTTTAAGAGTTCCATTTGAGTTACCCATGGCATGCGAGTACTCGCACATAATCAGTGGGCGATCTTGCTTACCTGATTTTGCATAATCTTTAATGGCAAAAATCGATGGGTACATAGGGCAGACCACATCCGTTAACGAATGACCGCCTGTCCAATCTCCATTAATTCCGCCTTCATAATGAATAGGACGCGAAGGGTCGAGGGCGCG
>JALQWO010000003.1:2658-35344 GCA_023258655.1 Bacteroidia bacterium | reverse complement strand
CTTTTACATTTTGATCCCCGCCTGAACAGAAGGCTTTGTCTCCCACACCGGTGAGGATGACCACGCCGATGTCGGCCCGTTCGCGACACACATCAAAGGCATCGAGCATATCCATGACCGTTTGTGGACGGAAGGCATTGTACACTTCGGGGCGGTTGATGCTGACTTTGGCGATGTTTCCGTGCTGTTCAAACAGGATGTCAGAGTAGGTTTTGATGGGGGTCCATTGACGTTGACTCATGGCTTTTTTGATTACTGCAAAGATACGAAAAACGCGCGGGTGTTTCACGAAAAAAGCCCCGTCATCGACGGGGCTCTGATCGGTTAAACCAACATAAATAGCCTATGTGGAATGTCTTAGCTCATCTTCAGCGTGATGCCAAATTGTAAGGATTGGGTGCTGGCCCCTTGGTCTTTTTTGAATAGGTCTGTCATGGGGTAACGCAGGTAGAGTCCCACATCGCCATAATTGATGTTGACGAAGGGCGACATATAAAAGTCATTCATATTGAAATCGTCGAACTGTTTTTCTACGTTGCCTCCTGTTTCTTTGATTTTTGTGTGGGTTCTAACCCTATATCCGGTATGCACACCCACTTTGGCGCTAAATTTTGAATTGTCGCCCGGACGATCTTGGAATCCGAGGGCCACGGGTACCCCGATGTAGTTTACCACCAATTTGGATTTTTCTACGGGAATGGGATCAATCAGTGGACCACCCACTTGAATGGCGGTAAACTCGGGTTGATTCTCTGTGATTCGGGTGAACTCGTTTTGAAAACGGTAGTTGTGTATGTCGTAGCGCACCCCAGTGAAAATCCGCACTTTGCCTCGAATAAGGTTAAAGCCCCACAGTTGTTCGATTCCAAAATGGATACTCTTCGCATTGTCCAATTCGGGCAAATAGTTGGATTGAACGCCCAACTGATTGGGTGTGATTATCATACTGCCTGGGTCAGTCATTTGGGAATTATAACCCCAATACTGTCTGGTTTCTTCGATGGTGGCTTTGGGTTTGCGAGGCCGTCTTACGATGTGATAGGTGTCGCGATCGATAATTTCAATGTGAATGTCGTTCATGCCGTCTTTGATGTCGATTTTCATTTCCGCCGCTTCGTCTTTGATTTCTTTTTTGATTTCCTCAATCACCGCTGAGATCAGACTATCGGTGACCGAAAGGAGGGTGTCAACATGGACGGTGTCAATGGATTGGGAACGCAGCAAGGGTGTTCCGCTGAGAAAGGCCAACAGGGTTGCGATGATGGTTTTTTGTATCATACGATTTGAATTATTCGGGATTAAATGAGGTTAAAATGACGTTGTTTTCCAGGGTGAGTCCCACTTGGAATTCAGGTATCCAATCTTGGTCTTTGTTCACTGTTTTCACGTTGATATGGGGGAGATGACCGTTTTCGACCATTCTTCTTGCGTCCTGATAGAAGGATTTCAACAATTCTTTTTTGGTTTTGGGTGTGCGCTGGGCGATGGCTGTTTGGATCTCCTCGTGAGTAATCGGTTTGTTGCTGGTGTTGGCGTTGTTTTGTGTGGCCAATATTTCAGTGCCTCTTCGGAAGCTGCTGTCGTTGACATTCTTAACTTTACGAATGGGTTCTGTGGCCAAAATCAAGGGATGTACCCCGTTTTCGTTGTGCTCCTCCGGTTTTAGGCCTGCCAAATTTCCATTTTGGGTCGATTCTGAAAGCTGTGCCAATATTGCGCGACCTTTTTTGTTTTCTTGGCGATCGTGATCTACGGTCCAAGGTTGAGATTCGGAGGTTCTGGGCGTGGATTTATCGGAGGACGGGTTGGCAGCATGCGTAGCGATGTTATGAGGGGTCTGGATGTGTGTAGAAACGGTTGGACGGAAAATCCAGAGTATGGCCAATGCGGCTGCGGCTGAAAAAGATACATAGAATAGAACCTTGCGGTTTACATGCTGCTTTTTCAAGGAAGGGGCATCGGGGTAATGGGTGATGCTGGGTTTCAAATAGGTTTGGGCCAAAGCGTTGTAATGTGCCTTGAGTGTTGCATCATGCTGCAGTGTTCGGTGTAATTCCGCTGCGGCAAATTCAGATAGGTTGCCTTCCAACAATTCAAACAATTGCCATTCTTGCTCTTCGGAGATTTTCGATGGTTCCATGGTGTTTAAATGAGGTTGTTTGGGTTGCCAATGATTTCTTTGAGTGCTTGACGCCCGCGAAAAATGTTTACTTTGACTTGGGCTTCATTGAGGCCGGTGATTTCCCCAATTTCTGAATAAGAATAGCCTTCATAATCGCGCAACAAAATCACAGTCCGTTGAATTTGGCTGATTTCTTCCAGGGCTTTTTCCAAGGATTCCATCAAACCGGTGTACGCTGAAGCTTCGGTGGTGGGGTGTTTTGCGGGTGACAAATTGTCAATGTCTTCTGTGGGTTTTTGTCCGCGCCAAGTGTCCACCATGCTGTGATAGGCCGTTGTGAACAGATAGCTCTTGGCGGTATCGATGTTAACTGTGTTGCGTTTCATCCAAAGTTTTTCGAAGGTTATTTGTACAATTTCTTTCGCGTCATCGGGGTTGCGTAACTGTTTGAGCGCGAATCGGAAAACCGCACTGCTGTGGAGATCCACGCACTTGTTATATTCCGATACCGTCATGCAGCTGTTTGTTAATACGCGAAAGGGATGCCTAAAGTTACATTACCTTTGATAAATATTTTGAATGTGGGTATGAAATGGTTTGAATCTTGGTTTGATACGTCTTACTATCACGCCCTTTACCAGCATCGCAATGATGCTGATGCTGCGGCATTTATTGATCGATTGTTGGCGCATTTGAAGCTCGATTCTGGGATGAATGTATTGGATGTGGCTTGTGGCAAAGGTAGGCACAGTGCACATTTGGCCGCCCGTGGTTTGCGCGTTTGCGGATTTGATTTGAGCGAGAACAGCGTCGGTATCGCCAATGGTCTGGGTGTTGAAGGGGCTGAGTTTTTGGTTCATGATATGCGACAGCCCTTTCCCGTTTCCGGCATGGATGCAGTTTTCAATGTTTTCACGTCCTTTGGGTACTTCGACGATCCCGCCGAGGATGCTCAAGTTTTGAGGAACATGGCAGCGGCCTGCAAGCCGGGAGGTTATGTGGTACAAGATTATTTGAACGCAGCTTCGGTGCTCGACGATTTGCCACAAGTGGCAACTTTGGAGCGCGGTGGCTATGGATTCAAAACGAGAAAACATCGCACAGAAAGCCATATCATTAAAGACATCGTGGTGACGGATGGCGACAAAACCCATGTATTTCAAGAGCAAGTGAGAATATTCGATAGTGAAACGCTATTGCAACTGCATGTTCAGGCGGGATTGCAAGTGTTGGATGTTTTTGGCGACGACCAATTGGGTGTGTTTGAAGCGAAAACTTCGCCGCGCATTGTGGTGATTTCCCAGAAAAGTTGATCTTCGCCATTGATGTTGTTTCTGTTGGATTTTATCGACCGTGATCTGTTTGTGCTGATCAATCAGCGTTGGGCGTTCCCTGCCATGGATCGACTGATGATTTTTTTGAGCAGTAAATGGGCATTTGTGCCTTTATATCTTTTGTTTTTGATGCTGTTTGTCAAGCGATTTGGCAAGGCTTGTTGGATGCCTATTTTGCTAACTCTGGCTTCTTTTGGTTTGGCCGATAGTATCAGTTCGCGCATTCTCAAACCCGGCTTTGCAAGGGTGAGACCAGCCTTTGAGCAATCGTTAAACCCTCGCCTTCCAGATGGGCCTCCGGGGAGTAGATTTGGTTTTGTGAGCAGTCACGCCGCCAATGCATTTGCCGTGTTTGCCACAGCCATGACCCTGTTGGGGTTGGGCCGTCGTTGGCGTTTGGGATTGATGTATTTGGCCTCGGCCATTGCCTATTCTCGGGTCTATTTGGGAGTGCATTATGTGGGGGATGTGTTTTTCGGTGCGTTATTGGGATTGGGGATTGCATGGTGCATGGTTTGGGTTTTTGAGAAGCAGTTGCTTCCACGTGGTGTGATGAACAAATAGAAACTAGTAACTTCGCGACATGTCGTACGAATTTATTTTGGTGGATGCCCAAGTGGCTCCTTACGTTGCGAAGATTCAGTTGAACCGTCCGAAAGAATTGAATGCGCTCAATTTGCAGTTGATGGGAGAGATTCGCGATGCGTTGCAGGTTTTAGACAACGACGATTCGGTGAGAGCCATTGTGATTACTGGCAATGAGCGGGCTTTTGCAGCGGGTGCTGATATCAAACAGATGGCAGGAAGAACGGCCATCGATATGTTGAAAATCGATCAGTTCAGTACTTGGGATAGCATTCGCAAAACAAAGAAACCCATTGTGGCTGCGGTATCGGGCTTTGCCTTGGGTGGCGGTTGTGAGTTGTGTATGCTCTGCGATATGATTGTGGCCAGTGAAACGGCGCAATTTGGTCAGCCCGAAATCAACATCGGCGTGATGCCAGGTGCGGGTGGAACACAGCGATTGACGCGTGCTGTTGGTAAGGTAAGGGCGATGGAGATGGTGTTGACAGGAAAGTTTATCACGGCGGAGGAGGCGAAGGCAGCCGGGTTGATCAATAAAATCGTGCCTGTAGAATTGTATTTGGATGAGGCGATCAAGTTGGCTTCTGACATAGCGGGTAAGTCGCCCATCGCAGTGCAAATGGCCAAGGAGAGTGTGTTAAAGGCGTTCGATAGTCACTTGCAGGAAGGGTTGTATTTTGAGCGCAAGAATTTCTATATGTTGTTTGCCACAGAAGATCAGAAAGAGGGAATGGCGGCATTCGTGGAAAAGCGCAAAGCAGATTTCAAAGGAAAATAAACGATTCCAGTGCCAATGGTTTAGTGGCGTTGGGCTGTATGTCCTGTCCTGATTGATGGTTTGTATGAAATAAAAAGAGAGGGCCTCGTCGCAGACGAGGCCCTCTCTTTTTAAAGGTTTTTATCGGTGAAATTATTTCACGTCAGCCCAAGTAGCATTGATCAAGAACCAAGGCTTTGTAGGGTTGTCGGTAACTTTTCTCCAAACAGCTACAACCACACCTGTGTTGGCAGGGTTCCAGCTCCACCAAGGCAAACCGAAAGTAGCATATTTGTCTTTTACGGCTTGAGGAATTGCGCTGTAAGTCCAAGAAAGTGACTTTTCAACTTCTGCGTTGGCAGCAGGGCTGCTCATGATAGCAGAGGTCGAGAAAGCTACAGGCTTACCAGAAGCATCGGCTTGAGCAGAAGCACGGATTACGTGCTCGTGGTCTGTGGCAACATCACCAGCACCTGATACAGTCTGTAAGCAGTTAACTTTCTTTTCTACAACGAACACTGATACATAGTAGTCACCCGCTTCAGGAGCAAATGCCTTCAACTTGTATTTGATGTTCAAAGTTTGTCCGCTAGCAGTAGCGCTCGCAGCAACACCCACTTCAGTGGCAATTTGGTTTGCGCTAACAGAAGCATTCTCGATGTCGGTAGACTTCACAGTGCTAGTTCCCAACAAAGAGTTATTCAACCAAAAGGTTGGGATAGAGTACTGTCCAGAAGTGTTGATGTTAGACACGGTGGTCAACAACTCGAATGCGAAAGGTGCGATGAACAAAGTGTCGTTGTTGGGCTTCATCCACAAAGGAACCAACTTAGAAGAGTTTGAAGAATGGTAATCCACAGCCACGATGTTGTCAGGGTTGGCGTTGGTTACCAATTTTTTGAACTCAGGCATGGCGTACAGACCACAAGGACCACACCAAGTAGCAGTGTGATACACAACGAATGAACGCTGCTTGTTGGTCACTGACAAAGAAGCGCCGCCGTTTCCACCATCTGGATTGTCGGGCTTACAGCTCTGCATTATTCCTGCAAAACTTGCAGCAACAACGGCCAATAGAAGTAATTTTTTCATAGGGTTTATTAATTGTTCTAAATAGTTGAAAAGCGAATTAACACCATTTCGCCCTCAATTCCAATTTCCCAGCGATTGATTTTGTCTAAAAAGCGAAAGTATTGACAGCAACATTACCTTTGTGATGATGTCCGGGGTAATTGCCAAGAATAGTTTTTGGGCTTCCATTGTTAACTATAGTGGAAGTGTTGTGGGATTATTTACCACATTTTATCTCTTTCCGTTGGTGTTTACTGCCAGTGAAAATGGGGTCTTTAGGCTGTTTATAGAAATGGGGGCTTTGCTGGCTGGTGTGGCGCAATTGGGTACGGGATATTCAATTTGGAAGTTCTTTCCTCGATTCAAGAATGATGGGGGGCATCACGGAGCGGGATTCTGGTTGTTGGTCATTCCCATTTTGGGATTTTTGCTCGTTACCATGCTCCTTTTGTGGGGACAGCCATGGGTGGTGACATACCTCATTGAGAACAGTGCAGATTTTCTGCCTTATTATTATTGGCTGATTCCATTTGTCTTTTTCTTCGTTTTCAACACGGTTTTTGAGATTTTTTTGGCGGCACTTGGCAACATCGTGTATTCTTCCTTTTTGCGGGAGAATGTGGTACGCATCCTGCTGGGACTCTTGGGCTGGTGTTACTATATTGGTGTAGTAGATTTTGACCAAACCATGTATTCCATCTCGGCCGTTTATGGGGTGGTTATGTTGCTCAATGTGTCTTATCTCTTGCGGAAAACATCGCTCAGTTTCAAGCCCGATATGCAGTTTGTTCGCGAGCAGGAAGGACTCAAAAGTGAGTTTTATCGATATACCGGATACTTGTTTCTGACCTATGTGGCCATGTTGGTGTTGCAACGCATGGACTTTTTGATGGTAAGTTCCATGAAAGGGTCCGCGGATACAGGCATCTATGCCATCGCAGTGAATATGGCTGTCTTGATAGAAATACCTACCCGTAGCATACTTCAGATTGCCAATCCAAAATTGTCGGAAGCCATTCATGTGGGCGATCGAGCAGAAATAGAAAGGTTGTACCAAAAGACCAGTCTCAATCAGTTTATCTTGGGGGCACTTGCACTCCTTTTGATTTGGATTAATATCGATGTGTTTTACCACTACATGCCCAATGGGAAGTTGTATGAAACAGGGAAGTGGGCCGTTTTTTACCTGGGGATTGGCAAGTTGTGCGTGTTGTTGCAAGGCAATTCTTCGGCGATGTTGATTTTCTCTAAGCGGTATTATTTGTCGTTGTTGATCAATGGTATTTCCATTGTGGTGGGGGTTTTGCTCAATCAATACCTGATTCCCATTTACGGTATCAACGGTGCGGCGTTGGCCACTGGGGGGGTATGGCTGGCATCAGGCATCGTCATGGCCATCCTCATTTACGGTGTTTATGGAATGCAGCCCATCACCCGTGGGGTGCTTCTAAGCGTGTTACTCTTTGGTCTTGTGTTTCTGCTGAATCACTGTTGGGTACTGTCAAGCGGAACCCACGTCCTTCTCGCCGCTAGCCTAAAAACCCTGGTTTTGATGGGGTCAACATTGTTTGTCATACTGCGATTTAGACTGAGCGAAGATGTTTACAGCATGGTCAAGAAAATGCTGTTGCCCTTGGGGTTCAAGCTAAAAGATTGATGATAGTTGGAGGATTTCAGGAAAACTGACGAAAGAAATCGCCCAGCGACATTCGTTCAAAGGCATCCACGTATCCCCCTTCGGTGAGGTTTACAACTCGTTTCTGACTGTGTTTGGCGTAGCGGGCCGTTTCATCATAACCGGTATGCACCTTCACCAAACTAAGAAATAGTTCATGCAATCGAATTTTGCCGGTGGTGCCATCGGGTTCTTGTTTCAACAAGGGGTGTTTCTTGTTTTCATCGGCATAAAAGTGCGACTCTGTTCGGATGATGGTGTTGTCTGAGTCTACCATGATGTTGATGTGGAAGTCGTGGTCTACCCCCGTGATGTAGATGTTTTCAAATCCAGCTTGCATCGCGTTGAAGATGCATGAATTCACCACGTTTTCACACTGTGGACTACCCAGACGCCAATCATACATGCGGTTACGGAATGTTTCAGCACCTTTGATTACTGTATAATTGTATGTGACGAATTGGATATTTGGGTTGTTTAGGTTGTTAACGATGTAACTTTTCCGATACAGTTGGGGTACGAAAAAAACCATGGGCCAATCCACTTTTTGTAGGGCTTCCCAAGTCTCATTGATCATCCGCTGTGTTTTTTCAAAATCGGGTTTGTATTGGGCGATGGGATGCAAGGACGGCTTTTCGAATACTTCTTTGGAGAATTCGAAGAAGTACATATCCAACATGAGGTAATACTTGGGTTTTAACTGAAAAAACTCGGGCTGACAGCTGAATTTGTTGACGGCAAAAAACGCCAATCCTTTTTGTTTCAACGATTCGATTCCCTCTTCCTCACACCGATCGATGAAAGATCGAGCAGAAGGCCCGTTCGCGATAACCACCACCGATTTTTCAGGAGCACGGAATTGGGGAAGGCCAAATTGGCTTTTGACCAGGATTTTTCCTATTGTGAGGGCCGATTGAAACAAATTTTGCAGCATTATCCAATTTGATAGTGTGCCAAAACGGTCGGCAAAACGCCTGCGCGATGTAATAGTTCTTCCACAAATTCGCGGAATGCACCGTCTCCCCCCGCTTTGGTTGTAGTTAGGTGCACCATGTTGCGGATGTATTCAGGCGCATTGGCGGGTGCGGCAGAAAAACCAACAGCCTTCAGCAGCGGAACATCGCCCAAATCATCGCCGATGTAGGCCACTTCTGACAATGATATCCCCAGCTGAGTGCACAATGCACTGGCCACAGACAGTTTGTCTTGGATGCCCTGATAGAGGTGGTCAATTTTTAACTTTTCTGCCCGGCGTTTCACAATGGCCGTGTCTTCTCCCGTGATGATGCCCACAGGAATCGAAAGGTGCTTGCAAAATAGTACCCCCGCACTGTCGCTAGTGCTGAACTTTTTCCATTCATTACCCGTTTGATCGTAATACATTCCCGCATCTGTCCAAACGCCATCAATGTCGGTGAGTACCAATTTGGGCAACAGTTGTTGAATCATCGCTTTCTATTGTAAAGTGAATTAAGAAATGTGTTGTGGGTAGATGATTTCATCGGCGGGAATAGGAGCCAATGCCTTTTTGCCAACCACTTTGTCTATTTCATGCCACTTGAAACCGTCTCCGGGCGACAATAAATGTAAATCTGATGCTTGGATAATTTCGCCAGCTTTGATTTCTCGATTTGTTGCAATGGAGCGCTCCAATTTGTGTTTGGCTGACACTGTGGAATCGGCAATAAATACATCTTCAACACCCATGGATCGTTCAATCAATCGAATGTCACGCACCATGCGTTGAATTCCCTCTACACCCAGGGATCCCGCTTGGTCGGTGCCCTTCATGCGACGATCGAGAGTGATGTGTTTTTCAATGATTTTTGCCCCCATGGCCACGGCGGAAACGGGCGCGCTGATGCCTACAGTATGGTCAGAATAGCCTACGCTGTATTCAGGGTACTTCTTTTGCAATGCCTTGATCGACAAGAGATTGGCGTTTTCGGGTCGCGTTGGGTATTCGGAAACGCAGTGCAAAATGGAGATGTGGTTGTGGTAGCGCGTGATCGTTGCCAACGCATCGTCGATTTCCTTGTACCCGCCCATTCCTGTTGATAAAATGATGGGTATTTTGGTTTCTGCCAATGCACTGAGTAAGGGTAAATTGGTTAGGTCGCGACTGGCTACTTTGAGACGGTCTGGCATGAAATATTTGGTCATGCTCAGGCATCCGATGGCACACAGCGTCTCTACAAAATCCAGTCCATGGGACTTTGCATATTGGTATAATTCAAAATGTTGTTCATCGTTCAATTCCAATTTGGCGCGATGTTCACCATATGTTTTGCCAAAGGAATGGGGAGAGTTGTACTCGCGCGACATTTGGGATGCCGATAATTCTTGTGCCAAATCGCGTTTGGTGAGTTTTACGGCGTCCATGCGAGGCAAGTCCATATCGAACAGGTCGTCGCGAACGGGTCTTGCCGCAGCATCGATGATGAGTTTGGCAATGTCTACGGATCCGTTGTGGTTCTGTCCGATTTCTCCGATGATATAAGTATGCTGGTGTTGCGACATGCGTTATTTCTGGTATTTGTTGATTTGATTTTCCATCAAAGTTACCCAACTTTTTTCACTTAGCAGCAGTTTTCGCTGTTGAGGGAAGTCGAGAGGAGCCAATGAAGGGTAGGTCTTTAGGCAAAAATTCCAATCATCTATGTCATCAATGGTTAACCGAATTTTCTCAAAATCGGGGTGCCATTCCGCTGGAATTTCTTGAATCAGAATCTTGTATTTGTTGGGGTTTTCATAGAGCCCGATGGTAACATGCTCATTGTACCAGTCGTTTTGCAGTGGCATGAGTGTTTTCAGCGCTTTTGGCTTGACTGCTTCAACAAAAATACCCGTATGGTGTTTGATGCCTGGCTTGCCTCCGTGGCCCAAAGTGATGTAGTCATTTTCTGGCAATTGCTGGCAAGTGCGTAGGGTTTGATCAATGATGTAATGACTCAGGTAGGGGTTGTCGGCACAGATGCGCAACACGAAGTCGTTTTCTGGAACGTTGAACACTTCGCTGGCTTCGGCAAATCGACTGAGAACATCCTCTTCATCACCCCTGAATACGGGTAGGTTGTAGCGTGCGGCCATGGATGCCAGGGCGTCGTCGGCCGGCTGCTTTGTGGTTAATAGTACGGGTGTTACATCATGGGGCGCGAGTCTACCAATCACCGCTTCGAGCAGGGTTTTGCCATCGGGCAAGGTCATAGACATTTTGCCTGGCAATCGCGAAGAGCCCATACGGGCTTGGATAAACGCGTACATGATTTTCAAAGGTAAAGAAAATCAAGGTTGGTGAAGTTCGGGGTATGTCGTTTCTTTGCGACCACACATTATGCTGAATTTGATCATTTTTGGCCCTCCGGGCGCGGGCAAAGGCACCCAAAGCGAGAAACTGTTGAGTAAATATCAACTGCAGCACATTTCAACAGGTGATTTATTGCGGGCAGAGCGCAGCGCCGGTACTGAGCTGGGCAATCAAGCCAATGAGTATATTTCCAAGGGAGAGCTGGTGCCAGACACTGTTGTTATTGGCATGGTGAAGAATTTCATGTTGTCACATCCCGAAGCCGGCGGGTTTATTTTCGACGGATTCCCTCGCACCACACCCCAGGCGGATGCCCTGGATGTGATGTTGAAAGAGTTTCAGACTGGGATTTCCATTGTGTTGGGTTTGGAGGTGGATGAGGATGAATTGGTGAAGCGTTTGCTGTTGCGTGGGCAAAGCAGTGGTCGGGCAGATGATCAAGACGAGTCCACCATTCGCAACCGTTTTCAGGAGTATCAAAACAAAACCTTACCGTTGCAGGGTTACTACCAATCACAAGGTAAATACCACGGTGTGAACGGTATCGGCGAAGTGGAAGATATTTTTGGTGCTTTGTGCGCCCACATTGATTCACTCTGAGATGATGAAACCCTTTCCCTCAACGGTGGAATGGATCTTTTTGGATCTTGACAATACCTTGTGGGACTTTGATGCCAATGCCAATGAGGCATTGAAAGAACTCTATCGCAGACACAATTTGCATTTGCATTCGGACTACCATGTAGATCAGTTTGTGGCGTTGTATCAAGATGTGAATGCGGCATATTGGAAGCGCTATGAGCGCGGTGAGGTGAGCAAGGAGGTGTTAAGGACGGCGCGTTTTACAGACACTTTTGATGCCATGGGGGTGCCTGCTGCACTTCAGCCCGCCAATGTTTGGCAGGAATATTTGGACATATGTCCGCTCATGACACAAATGATGCCCCAAGCATTGGAGGCCTTGCAGGTGATGAGCCAGCGATACAATGTTGCGTTGTTGACTAATGGATTTGAGGCGACACAACAAACAAAAATTCGCTGCTCGGGGATTGCGCCTCTGATACAATTCATGGTAACATCGGAATCGTTGGGGGTGGCCAAGCCCTCGGAAGCATTTTTTACCCAAGCATTGTCGATGGCCTGCTGCGAAGCAAATCAAGCTGTTTATTTGGGAGATACTTGGGATACAGATGTTGTGGGTGGATTGCAAGCGGGGATCTTTACTTATTGGTATCGCAGAGGACAAGTACATCGCGAAGAATCGCATGCGTTGTATGGCGGTGTGGTTGATGATTTGATGGCCTTTGCCCATTTGTAATCGCCTTGTGCTGACTTTTGTGTATTTTTGCTATCATGAAACGTACGATAAATCGCAGTTTGGTTGTGTTGGCGATGTTGTTTGCCGGCATTGGAGTAGCAAAAGCCCAAGGTTTTGAGTTGGAAAACGGAAAGGCAGAGCACACGTTTTATCCAGATGCCACCCAGCCTGTTGATTGTCCAATTCATTTCAAAAATTTGAAGAAAACGGCCATCATTTTTGCTTATGAAAAGGTGAGCATTGATTATCCCTCGGCTTGGGATGTTTCTTTTTGCGACAATCGTAACTGTTATGCCACATTTTTGAACAATGATACCATGTCAAAGGTGGCTCCCAATGCGGAGGCATCATTGAAAATTACGGTTTTCCCCAACGGGAAGGCGGATACGGCGGTGGTGAAATACGCCATTTGGGATTTTGATAATCCCACAGATCGGGATACCATTACTTGGAATATTTATATCCGTTGGGGTGCGAATACCCAATCATGGATGGTGGAGATGGCTACGGTTTATCCCAACCCTGTGAAGGATGTGTTGCAGGTATTGGGTGTTGAGTCAAGTCAAGCCCAATTGTTGGATGCCAAAGGCGCTGTTGTAAAGGCCGTTACAATTACCGAAGGCCGTTTGGATGTCTCCGATTTGTCGGCCGGGGTTTACTCTTTGTTGCTTGAAACGCCAAAGGGTATAAGCCGCGTAGGCTTCGTGCGTCAATAAGCCCCAATTTACTGGAGATACCATGCTCGGCGTTCCAGTTTTAGGTTGGGTAATCGCATTCTTAGTGTCTGCCTTGTTGGCAGTGTTTCATTACTTCAGGAATATTCGTGCTCAGGGCGGATGGAAGTCCCCTTGGATTTGGGCTGCTGCTTGTCGTTTCGTTGCGATGTTCTTGTTGATTTTGTTGTTTTTCAATCCTTGGTGGATTCGTGTTCGGCAGTGGGTACAAGATCCGGTGTTGTTGGTTTATAGCGATGTGAGCAAATCGGTTTCTGAGTCTGAGAAGCAACGGTGGTCAGAAGTGCTGGAGGGGGTGAGAAGGACCAAAGGTGTGAAAGTGCAGGAATATCAATTTGCCGATAAGGTGTTGATGGGTGGGCCGTTGCAAGGGTTGGATGTGTACCATACGAATATGTCTGCCGTGCTTCAGCACGCAAACGGGATTGCGGCCAATACGGCGGTTGCGGGGGTGGTTTGGCTGTCGGATGGTATTAACAACGAAGGCAGAAATCCCCAATTTGAACCTGTGGCCTCGGGAATACCATTGATTTTGGTTGGCGCAGGAGATCCACAGCCACAAATCGATGCGTCCATTGAATCTGTGCAATGCAATGATGAAGCATTTCTGGGGAACACATTTTCTGTGGAAGTTTCTGTGAAAAGCCAACGATTAAAAGGACAGCCATTGAGGATTCAATTGGTTGCAGGTAAAGAAGTAAGGGAACAGTTATGGTCGCCCAGCAGCGAACAAGATTGGAAACGCATGGCTTTTGAAATACGACCAACATCCAAGGGGATGATGCCCATTTCGATTTCAGTGATTGGGGCCAAAGGTGATCAAAATAGCATCAATAATCAGCGCGCCAAATACATCAAAGTAATAGACGAACGAAAAAAGGTTGCCCTGATTTACGGGGCTCCACACCCCGACATTGCCGCCATGAAAATAGCCTTGGAGATGGGCGGTCAATTCTTGGTGGAATCATTGTCCCGGTCGCAAAGCATGGAAGATGCCGATGTATTTGTGCTTCATGGTTGGAAATTTCAATCGCAACAAGAACTGAAAAAACTGTCAGATTGGATTGTGGCGGGGAAGGCCATTTGGATTTTTTCTACTGATGGACAGAATGTTTCAGGATTGGGAAAGGCTTTGGGACAGTCAGGTGAGACGGTATCGCTCAGAAACTGGCAGGAGGTTCAGCCCCATTGGAACAACAATGAAGCCATTTGGGGGTTGGATGAAAAGGAATCGGCTCGATGGCTGGGTTTTCCCCCTGTCTATGCACCTGTGTCGAAACAGTGGGTGCCTGCAGGTGGTGAAGCCCTGTTGTATCAGCGTTGGAGTGGTGTGAATACGCAATTGCCTTTGTTGGTGTATTGGCGCAAGGAATCGGCGGCCATGGCGCAATTTTATGGAGAAGGAATTTGGCGTTGGCGGATGCAAGAAAAGTCTCAGTATGGCGATGCTTTGGCCTTTGATGCTTGGGTGCGAAGAACGATAGGATTGATTTCCTCTGCGGCAGCGGCGAAAAAACCCCTGGAAATTGTATTGTCTACCAACACATGGGACTTGCGTGATCGGGTATATGCGCGGGTGGTTTGTAGAGACAAAAGTGGTATGATGGATGATGACGCGGAGCGACAGTTGAAATTGGTGGATGAAAAAGGAAGGTCGCGGAGTGTGAATCTTGCGCGAGGAGAACAGGGTTGGATGGCGAGTTTGGCGGGGTTAAATGCGGGAAGATATATTTTGCAAGCACAATCGATGGGAGGTAAATTCAAAACGGAATTGCCCTTTGCCATAGTGGATCAGCCTGCGGAAATATTGAGTACACAAGCCAATCACAAATTGTTGAAACAGCTGGCGGATCAATCATCGGGTGCTTTTTTACCCCTCAGGAATGGTGATTCGTTGTCTACCGTTTTGGCGAGAACCGTTTTGGCGAAGCCGGTGATGAAATCTCAATCACACAATGTGCATTGGTGGGATTTGTGGGGGTGGATGTTGGCCATTGTCGTGCTGTTGGGTGCGGAATGGTCGATCCGTCGTTATTTGGGTAAGTATTAATCAATCACAATCCCGAACTTTGCCCCATGGCGAGAATTGTCGTTGGCATGAGTGGCGGGGTTGATAGCTCCGTTGTGGCGTTGTTGCTCAAGCAGCAGGGTCATGAGGTCATCGGATTGTTCATGCGCAATTGGAATGATGCCAGTGTGACTTTGGAGGATGAATGTCCGTGGATCGACGATAGTAGAGATGCCATGTTGGTGGCAGAGCACTTGGGGATTCCGTTTCAGGTTTTGGATTTGAGCGCCCTTTACAAGGAGCGAATTGTGGACTATATGTTTGAGGAATACGGCAAGGGCAGAACGCCCAACCCGGATGTACTGTGTAACCGAGAAATCAAGTTTGATGTGTTTCTGGATGAGGCGTTGAAGTTGGGTGCAGACTTTGTGGCAACGGGGCATTACGTGCGCAAAGAAGAGGTGTTGGTTGATGGGGCTATTGAATTTCGTTTGATGAGCGGAAAAGACCCTAACAAAGACCAGAGTTACTTTTTGTGTCAGCTCAACCAGTTTCAATTATCCAAGGCCCTTTTCCCCATTGGGGATATGGAAAAAAGTGAAGTTCGGCGATTGGCCGAAGCGGGGGGATTGGTCACTGCGGGAAAAAAAGACAGTCAGGGTCTGTGTTTTATTGGTCATGTGAGTTTGCCGGAATTTTTGCAACAACAATTGAAGGTAAAGCAAGGCGATATCATTGAAATTGAGAGAGATGCACCGGCAGTATTGGCACATAAAGAAAGGGTGTTGCGGGGCGACGGAATCGACAATCCCGGTGTGTGGCATGCGAAATTTCAGCGGGCTGATGGCAAGGTGATCGCCAAGCACAACGGAGCTCACTTTTACACGCGTGGACAGCGGAGAGGGCTGCAAATCGGTGGTAAGCCATTGCCGCTTTTTGTATTGCAGACAGATGTGGAAGAAAATGTCATTTATGTGGGCCAAGGCGAAAATCACTGGGGATTGATTTCATCTGGGTTGTTCGTGCGTGAGGAAGAGGCGCATTGGGTGAGGCCGAGCATGAAAGAGTCCGTGCTGGATTCACATGAATTGCAATGCAGATTTCGATACCGACAAGCCTTGGTGGGTTGTAAATTATTAGCAATAAATGGTGGATTTCAAGTGGTATTTTCTGCGCCAGACAAAGCAGTAACCGCGGGACAATTTGTGGCGATTTATTGGCACGATGAAATTGTTTTCAGCGGAGCGATTGCTTGAGGATATGGGTTTTGTCCATGCCCGTCTAAATAATGTCACAAAATTGCAAGGCCAAGCAACGAAAATGACGTTTTGTGCGTTATGTACTTTGTACATAACCGGAAGAATCACATTGAAATGAAAATACTTAAAAGAATTGCCCTTGTTTTATTGGTTTTATTTTTTGCAAGTGGCAACAAATTGCACGCTCAAATTACATCTACTGGGAAGACATTTTACATGAGCTTCATGGAAATGGAAACGCGAAGTGGAGGATTGCCCGATACATTGTTGTTGTTTGTGACGTCTGATGTCAATACAACGTTGGTGCTCGACAATCCTCGTGTAGCGGGATCTAACCAAACAGTCAACATCACGGCAGGCAAGGTGAACCGAATTGAGGTTGATAGGACGTATTATTATCCCGTGGGTTCTGAATTTCCAGCCACAGATGTCAACAGCAAAAAAGGTCTGCGTATCGTTGCCAAGGATCCAGTGAACGTTTATTGTTTGAATTTGGAAATCAACCGTTCTGATGCCACGTTTGTGTTGCCTTACGAGAGTATACCTTCGGCACCGGAATTTTTTGTAGCGAGTTTCCCTAACAATGCGGGAACTTCTGGTTTTCCAACCTCAAATCGTTGGGCTGAAAGTGAATTTGTTGTTGTAGGTATGGATGCCAACGTGAAGGTAGAAATAACGCCTACAGCAACCACAAAAGGGGGCAAAACAGCGGGTACACCATTTACGGTAACCCTCGCCAGGGGGCAGGTTTATGAGGTTCAGTCACAAAGCACTGATGGAACAAACAATACAGATCCTGCGGCAACTTCTTGGTCAACAACAGGCGCGAAGGCGGGTGATTTGACAGGAACACGTGTGAGGGTAGTTGAGGGTTGCGGGAAGATCAATGTATTCTCGGGGGCTCGTTCTAGCCACGTAACCAAAGGAAACTGCGGTGGTGGTATCAATGGACGAGACCATTTGTACACGCAGGTATTGCCCACAGCTGCGTTGGGAAAAGATTATGTGTTGATGCCATTTGCGGGACAAACGGGCGGGTATGCATACAAGGTGATTGCGGCCAAGGATACGACGAAGGTTTATGTTAATGGGACACTTTCCAATACCATTCTTAAAAAGGGAGAGTGGATATATGGACACATCACCACAGCGGTGGCTACCTCCATTTCAACAGATAAACCGGCCTATGTGGTTCAATACATGAAGAATGGGGTTTGTTCAGGGTTGTCTGGATCCAACGGGGATCCCGCGATTTTCATCTCACCTGATGTGAATCAACAATTGATTAAAACCCTTGTGGGTACAGCAACAACAAGCAATATGAACCAACATTGGGTGAATATTTTGGTGAGACAAACTGCCAAGAGTTCGGTAAAAGTCAATGGTATTTCCATGCTTGCTTCTACTTTTACCAACGTGGGTACTAAGTATGCCTATGCCCAGGTGAAAGTGAATAACCCCAGCGCAAATACCATTCAAAGTGATAGTGGATTTGTTTGTGTTGCTTACGGTGTTGGTCCCTATGAAAGTTATTCTTATTCCGCCGGTGCGGTCTTCGAGAACGTGGACTATGATATCAAAGTAACCCGTAAGACCCAATGTCCGGGTGAAGACGTAAAAATCGAAGCGGTTGTGGCGGGCAAGCCAAAAATCAAAGGATATCGTTGGAATTTTGGCGATGGTACAAGTGATACGGGACAAATCGTTTTCCACAAATTCAAGAAAGTTGGAACTTATTATGTGGTTGTGAAGATTCCTATCACAGCGGACTGCGGTCAAGTAGATACAGTTACCCGAAGCAAAATTATTACCATCAAACAAGGCCCTGTTTTTGATTTCCCAGATACTACCACCCAGTGTGCTTCTGCTGTGAAACAATTGTTTACAGGTCCAACCTCCAATAAGTTTTTGTACAAATGGCAAGATTCTAGCAAATTGCAAACCTTCACCATGCAGAAAGAAGGCCGGGTTTGGTTGCGCGTTTTGGATACTTCCACGAATTGTGTAACCATTGATTCTACCTGGGTGCGCAGGGCGGATGCGTTGAATGCCAAAATCCAATTTGATAGTTTGGATATGTGTTACAAGACCAATCGCTTTGTGATGCGGGATGGCACAACCTTTAACAATGATGCGCTCAAAATTTCGCGCTGGAGATTGTTTGATGATTACAAGAAAATGTTTGTGAACAAGGATAGCTTGGTGTTTAGGTATACATTCGACTCTCTTAGTACCAACAAACTGCGGTACATCGTGGAATCGCGAAAAGGTTGTCGAGATACACTAGATACTTTGTTGATTGTATATCCTTATCCTCTGGCAAAATTGGCGGCTTCTTCAACGTATTTCTGCCAAAATGCAGAAGTGACTTTCACTGATAGTTCACAAAGTAAAGAAGGTGTGGGCTCTTCGATTTGGGATTTTGGCAACGGTACCAAGGATACATCTTTGCCTTACACCACCAAGTATAAATTTACCACTGAGGGGACATTCAAGGTGAAATTGATTACGGTGACACCTTTTGGATGTCGAGATACCGTGGACTCTACCTTTGTGGTGCGACCGGCGCCAATAAACAAAGTAAACATCAATCAGATAAGTCTCTGTTTCAAGACGAATGAATTTGATTTTACGGATCAGTCAAGCATCACGGCGGGTACATATTCTACGCTGTGGACATACAAGAACAATCAGACGGCCACGACTTCTTCCATCAAAGCGGTTAAATTTACCGATACAGGATGGCACAAAGTAATCATCAAAAACACATCTGATTACGGTTGTGTAGATCAAGATACCATGCGGGTGTACGTCGCTCCTGAGCCCAAGGCATATTTCCAAGTAACAGACTCCTCTCAATGTTTTCAGGGTCACTTCTTCAATTTGTCTGATGCGAGCACGGTGCCTGCCAATGCGGTGTTGAATTCGAAATCGGATTGGAAATACCAAAATGGGACCTACAATTATGCGAAGATTGTTCCCAACAAGACCTTTAGTTCTCCGGGTAAATATTGGATACGGATCATTGCAACAACTACATTGGGCTGTAAAGACTCATTCCAACGTGAAGTTGAGGTGTTTGATATGCCAAAAGCAGATATAGCGGGGATCGGTAAGCAACAGTGTTTGGCAGGTAACAAGTTTACATTCAAACAACAATACCCATGGACGGGGGCCAATCCTACCCACGTTTGGAAGACTTCGGACGGAGGTACAGGGTCAGGGGATTCTTTGGTGAGGTCGTTTGCGGCGATGGGCAAGTATCGTGTTTTCCATAGCATTACCACGAATGATGGTTGTTTTGATTCAACGTCAGGAGTTGTGGATGTTGTGCCTTCACCCAAGGCTTCATTTACAACGAGCAAGGATACAGCGTGTTTGGGAGGCCATCAATTTACGTTTACAGACAATACGGTATTTGGTTCTACCTATACAAGCGATTGGACATTGGGTGATGGAACCAAATCAACACTGAAGAATGTTGCCAACAAAGCATATTTGTCCGCCGGGAAGTTCGATGTCAAACTGGTATTGACTTCAGGTACGGGATGTAAGGATTCTATTACCAAATCTGTGAATGTTTGGCCTGTGCCTGTTGCGAATTTTGCTGTCAACAATGCCGAGCAATGTTTGCAAGGGAATTCGTTTGTGGTGAGCAACATTACTGCTGAGAATTCCGCCACGGGCGTTGCCTACACATGGTTGGTAAAAGGGGTGCCTTTCGCGAATGTGAAAACGGTTTCTGCCCAAACCTTGCCCGATACGGGTGATTATCCGGTGAAATTGCGGGTGGTGTCCGACAAAGGATGCGGTACTGAAAAAACCATGGTGTTGCGCGTCAATGAGCATCCTACAGTGAGCATCACGGGTATGAACGCCTGTGCAGAAGTGCCCATTCAATTTGGATCTAATGCCAAGGTGAATCGCGGAAGTATTGCATCCTACAGTTGGAACTTTGGAAATGGCTTTACGTCAAATATCGCCAATCCACTCCAGGCTTACAGTACGGATGGTAGTTACAATGTGACATTGACTGTGGTTTCCGACAAGGGTTGTTCTACGACTTCTACAGCGCTGCCCATCAATGTGTTGCCCAAGCCTGTGGCTGATTTCACAGGGGAATATTTGCTGTCTAGGGGTCTGGAAACGGATTGGAAATTCACATTTACTGGAAAAAATACCGATACCTATAATTGGTTGTTTCAGGATGGACAGACTTCAACGTCTGGTGTGCCGTTCTTCATGACTTTCTCTGGTACTGGAGATTTCAAAACAATGTTGATTGCGAGCAATGCCAGTGGTTGTTCTGATACATTGTGGAAGAATATTTTCTTGAAGCCAGAATTGTTGTTCCATTTGCCGAACGCGTTTACGCCCAATGTGGATGGATTGAATGAGGACTTTAAGCCATTCCAGTCTTTCGGTATGTCGAAGTATCGAATGACAGTAATGAACCGTTGGGGTGAAGTGTTGTTCTATACTGAGGATCCCAATGTAGGATGGAAAGGGTTGGATACCAAAGGTGATCCTGTGATGGAAGGTGTCTATGCCTACGCCATTACTTTCCGATACATTGATGGCGTGATGCATGCCTACAAGGGCACTGTGACCATCATCAAATAAGGTTTGTTGAATGTCCCCTCGAATGGGGGGTATAACGAGAGGGGCCCCGTCGCAGACGGGGCCCCTCTTATTTATCGACCGAGCAATTGGGGGATCCCCCTTATCCTAAGTACGTTTTTAGTATTTTGCTTTTGCTTGATTTGCGCAAACGACGGAGCGCTTTTTCCTTGATCTGACGCACGCGCTCGCGGGTAAGGCCCACTTTTTCTGAAATGTCTTCCAAGGTGTGAGCGGCATTGCCATCCAATCCAAAATAGTATTTCAATACATCGCGCTCCTTATCAGACAGGGTAGAAATAACCCGGTTGATTTCATTCTGCAGAGACTCATTCAACAAGGGCATGTCAGGGTTGGGCTCGTCGTTCTGGTCCAAAACACCCAACAATGTGTTGTCTTCACCTTCTGCCAATGGGGCATCAATGCTCAAATGACGGCCTGAAGAACGCAAAGCATTTTCTACTTCCGACAAAGAAATCTCTAAAGATTCAGCAATTTCTTGGGGTGTTGGTTCACGCTCTAGTTCTTGCTCCAATCGGGCCGAGGCTTGGGTGATTCTACCCAAACTTCCTACTTTGTTTAAGGGCAATCGAACGATACGACTTTGATCGGCCAACGCCTGCAAAATGCTCTGGCGAATCCACCATACTGCGTATGAAATAAATTTAAAACCACGGGTTTCGTCGAAACGCTTGGCAGCTTTGATCAAACCCATGTTTCCTTCATTGATCAAATCACCCAGGGTTAGTCCTTGGTTTTGGTACTGTTTGGAAACTGACACGACGAAACGCAAGTTGGCATTCACCAATTTTTCCAACGCGGCTTGATCACCTTCGCGAATTCTACGGGCCAATTCCACTTCCTCTTGGGCGTCGATCATCGGCACTTTTGAGATTTCGTTAAGGTACTTGTCAAGCGATTTGTTCTCGCGGTTGGTAAACTGTTTTGAAATTTTTAACTGCCTCATGTGTGCTTTTTGCTATTCTTTTTTACTTCAGTGACTGATATAAATTCAGCCTTGCAAAAATACAAAATAAAGTTCAATTGATTTTGGGATAATTTGACAACTCCCCAAGGTTTTGTTTAACAAATGCCAATTCTTTTAGGAGAAATGATTGGCGAGTGTAAAAGTCACATAAGCACCCACATAGGCAATCAGTCCGTATATGAAGAACAATGCGATCGGCCAATGCCAGGTGCCAATTTCGCGTTTCATCACTGCCATCGTGCTCATGCACTGTAGGGCAAAGGCATAAAACACAATCAAACTCAGTGCGTAAGGGAGTCCGTAAAGTGGTTTTCCCGTCTTTGGATTGACCTGTGATTGCATTTTTTGTCGGATCCCCGACTCATCGTCTTCCGTGGATTGGAATAAGGTTGCCATTGTGCCCACAAACACTTCTCGCGCTGCAAAGCTTGTAATCAACGCAATGCCTGTTTTCCAGTCGTAGCCCAATGGTTCAATGAATGGTTCGAAGGCTTTGCCCAAATGGCCAGCATAGCTAGCCTCCAAACGCAAATTGGATTTGATTTCACCCGCGTGACTGGGATCTAATTGTACCAAAATCACCCCCTCTGTTTCGGCTTTTTTCATGGATTCGGTGGGACCGAAATTCGATAAAAACCACAGCACCATGCTGATGATGACGATCACTTTTCCGGCTTCGGATAAAAAGCTGAGACATTTGAGCCAAGCTTGGTGAATCACCGTTTGAAGTCGGGGACGCTGGTAAGCGGGCAGCTCTAGGATGAATTCACTTTGTGCAGCGGAACGCTGGAAAAGTCGAAATACAAAGGCCAACAGTATGGCTACTACAATACCAGCCATATAGGCGGCGGTAATCACAAAGGTCTGTGCATGAAAAGGTCCCCAAAATTCAGCAAAGGGTATGGCAATGCTCACCAACAATACATAAACGGGTAAACGGGCGCTACAACTCATGAGAGGAACAACCAGCATGGTGGCCAAACGCTCCTTTCTGCTTTTGATGCTCCGGGTGGCCATGATGCTGGGTATCGCACAGGCAAATCCCCCAATCATGGGGATGATGCTTCGGCCATTCAGACCCAATTTGCGCATGATTCTGTCCGTGATAAAGGAGGCGCGCACCATGTAGCCCGAGTCTTCCAAAATGCCAATCAAGAAAAATAATATGAAAATTTGCGGAACAAAGACCACAACGCCCTCAAGACCACCAATCAATCCCTGCGTGATAAAATTGGTTATCATCCCCGCGGGCAGCAGTTGTTCAATGCCTTGGCTGATATACTGAAAGCCCATTTCAATCCATTCCATGGGTTTCGCTGCCAAACTAAAAACACCCTGAAACAGCACCATCATGATCATGGCGAATAAAACATAGCCCATCCATTTGTGCGTGAAATAATGATCCAACTTGAGGGTGATGCTTTTCAGTCCCACCGGAAATTTCGTGGTGGTGCGTTGTATGACTTTTTCAATGTCTATGTACCGACGCAATGTTTCTTCGCTGAGTCCAGGTAACTTGCCCTGATTCCAATAAGTTTGGAGTCGGTTTGGCAATTCGGTCGACTGTCCAATCAGTTTGGGCTTCGCAAAAGCAGTGAGTAATTGTTTGACGGGTTCGATGTTTTTTTCTCTGCGGGGATTGAAGAATAGGCAGGGTATACCAAGTTCTTGGGACAGTGCTTCCGCATCGATTTTAACGCCCCTGCGCTTGGCCGAGTCGCTCAAGGTAAGTACGCAAACTGCTGGAATTCCCAATTCGGCAACCTGTGAATAGAGCAAGAGATTCCGACGCAGGTTAGATGCATCAATGACAAGCAAAAGGGCTTCTGGTTTTGTTTCTCCAAACCCAGCGAGATGTTCTACCACCAATCGCTCGTCATCCGATTGGGTAAACAAACTGTAAATTCCGGGGAGGTCGATGAGTTCTATCTTCTCACCATTGATTATAATTTGACCGCTAGATGCCTCCACGGTGGTTCCTGGGAGGTTGCTGGTTTTTTGGGTAAGGCCGGTCAAACGATTGAACAACGTGGATTTTCCGCAGTTGGGATTACCCACAAAGGCAATGCGTTTGGGAAGACTCATGCTATTGTTACTTCAATGGGTTCTACCTCAATGAGACGGGCTTCTTCTTTGCGCAATCCCAACAAATAGGTGTCGATGCGATAGGCGATGGTGTTTCCACCGGCCGACTCATACAAACGGATTATTTCAGTACCTGGGACACAACCCATTTCCGCAAGTTTCAGCGAGAATTGCCCTTCTTTCAGTCCGGCAATTTTGGCTTTTTCTCCCTCTTTGAGAAGATCCGCGGTGGCTTCCATGATGCGCAAATTTAGAATGATTTTAAATAACAAACAAATGATTGTGAAGAATGCCATAAAACGGGGTGTTTATGCCAAATTCAGAGTGCGAAAATCGGCGTGTTTTGGTTTGGAAACACTGACTTTTATCAGTTCTTGAACGAACCAAGTCCCTTGCTTAATCGATGTTCTCTTGGAAAAGTGTCCATGCGGCCACTGCTTGTTGCTCAAGCATGTGCGCACCATTCATGACCCAGGCGCCCCGTTCTGCAAATCGTTTCATCAAGGTTGTTTCCGATGGGTTATACACCAAGTCAATGAGGCGGTGGGTTGGCGCGATCAAATTCATAGGCCATTCGATGGCGGTTACTGTGTTGGGCCACATGCCTAGGGGTGTGGTATGAACGAACAGGGTGTTGGGTTGAATGTATTTTGCGGGGTTCTCACATTCATGCGTTTCATTGATCCAGCGGTTGCGGTGCCAAATATGAAAGTTGATGTTTTGGTTTTGGAGGGCGTATTTTACGGCTTTGGCGCTACCGCCATTGCCAAAAATGATGGCATTGGAAATGGGATTTGGAAGGGCTGTTTGTGCTACTTGTAAACTCTGGGAGAATCCAATCACATCGGTATTATGACCCTGTAGATGATAGTGGTTGTTGGATCCCACGATCAACACGGTATTGACCGCGCCTACGGCGCGGGCCTCTGCTGAAAGATGATCCAAGTACGGTATGATATCTGCCTTGTGAGGAACTGTTACATTGAACCCCCGAAGTGGCAGGTCTCTGTCTAATTCTGTACGAATGAACGACGGAAAATCCGCGATTTCGTTGAGGTCGAACAGTTCATAACTGCATCGGTTTAGGCCTGATTCTGCAAAGAAACGACCAAAAATCTCCGGCGATTTAGAGTGAGATACGGGGTGACCCAACAACCCCAATCGAAATGCCTTTGTCTCCTTCATGGGCCTGGAATTGCCAAATCTTCCGTTGACTTATTTCGAAATTTTTGCCTTGATGGCGTTGTACACGATGGGCAACAGCGACAATCCAATGATGCCGAAAACCACGGTTTCAAAATGGTCGTGAACCCAGGGAATCGAGCCCAGCAAATAGCCCAAAGTAGTGATGCTGCTTACCCACAAAACCGCGCCCGCGATACAATAACCCAAGAATTTGCCATACTTCATGGTGCCCAAACCCGCCGCAAACGGGGCAAATGTGCGCACGATGGGTACAAACCGCGCCATGATCAAGGTGTATCCACCGTGTTTCTCATAAAAAGCCTCTGTTCTTTCCAAGTATTCCCGTTTTAACAACTTCCATTTGAGGTCAAACACCCTAACCCCAATTTTTGAACCGATGAAATAGTTGGTATTGTCCCCCAACAGCGCAGCCACAATGAGCAAGGGTATTAAGATGAAAACATTCAACGGATGCCCGTCCATCGCCGCGATCGATCCCGCCGCAAACAGCAAGCTATCACCAGGCAACAGAGGCATTACCACCAATCCCGTTTCTACAAAAACAATGGCAAACAAAATCAAATACGTCAAATGCTTGTATTCACTCACCAAATACTGCAGTTTATCGTCGAGGTGAAGGAGCCAATCTTTGGCAAAATCTATGATGGAAAGGACTGTCATATTGATACTGCAATTTTACAACAAGCCATTGATGCGATTGTCATGGGTTGCTGTATATTTGTAATAAATGCAAAAAAATCCTCGTTTACTGTCGCGCCTTCTGGGTCTTGTGTTGGTTTTCGGTGTGGCCAGCATCGCCTTGTCAACCACGGGATGTGGCAGTGCCAAGCATGGGCGCGTGAAGGCAAAAAATACCGGTTGCAACTGTGGGTTCTGATCCTACCGTCTGACAATTAACCGATTAACTTGTTCAACTTTCTGAGGAAATGACGGTGAGCGATACATCTTTGTTGGTGTAGCGTAGGGGTAAATTGCCCGCGGATGCCTAATTTTGCGCAAAATTTGACAATGACAACACAATCTTCATACATTCCTTACAAGGTAAAAGACATCTCATTGGCTGAATGGGGTAGAAAAGAAATCAAAATGGCGGAAGCAGAAATGCCCGGTTTGATGGCTTTGCGTGCTGAATACGGTGCCTCTAAGCCCCTGGCTGGAGCGCGCATCGCGGGTTGCTTGCACATGACCATCCAAACAGCGGTTTTGATTGAAACCTTGGTTGAATTGGGTGCCGAGGTAACTTGGAGCTCTTGCAACATTTTCTCAACCCAGGACCATGCCGCTGCGGCCATCGCTGCTGCCGGTATCTCTGTATACGCTTGGAAAGGTCAGAATGAAGAAGAGTTTGACTGGTGTATTGAGCAAACTTTGCACTTCGGCGAAGACCAACAGCCGTTGAACATGATTCTCGACGATGGTGGCGATTTGACCAACATGGTGTTTGATAAATACCCCGAGTTGATTGCGGGTATCAAAGGATTGAGTGAAGAGACTACCACCGGGGTTCACCGCTTGTATGAGCGTATGGCCAAAGGTACCTTGCACATTCCTGCGATCAACGTGAACGACAGTGTTACCAAGAGCAAGTTCGACAACAAATACGGTTGTAAAGAGAGTTTGGTGGATGCGATTCGTCGTGCTACCGACGTCATGATGGCCGGTAAAGTAGCTGTGGTTTGTGGATACGGCGACGTAGGAAAAGGTTCTGCCGATTCTTTGCGCGGTGCCGGTGCCCGTGTGATGGTGACAGAAATCGATCCGATTTGTGCCTTGCAAGCCGCCATGGATGGTTACCATGTGGTACACATCGACAAAGCCATTCCCCAGGCGAACATCGTAGTAACGGCTACCGGTAACTGCAACATCGTTACAGCGAAGCATTTTGAATCGATGAAGGACAAGACCATCGTTTGTAACATTGGTCACTTCGACAACGAAATCGACATGGCTTGGTTGAACAAGAATTATGGCAATACCAAATACACCATCAAGCCCCAAGTGGATGTATATAACTTGAAAGGCAATGAAATCATTGTATTGGCCGAAGGTCGTTTGGTAAACTTGGGTTGTGCTATGGGTCACCCCAGCTTCGTGATGAGTAACAGTTTCACCAACCAAACTTTGGCGCAGCTTGAGTTGTGGAACAACCACGCCAGCTACAAGAATGAGGTTTACGTGTTGCCCAAGCACTTGGATGAGAAAGTAGCAAAATTGCACTTGGCACACATCGGTGCGGAATTGACCGAATTAACACAAGAGCAGGCCGATTACATCGGTGTGAACGTGAACGGTCCTTTCAAAAAGGATACATACAGATATTAATCAATTGCGGTTTGTAGCAGGGTTCCACAATCGATAGGTGGTGCCCTGCACAAATTGAAAATAGCGTCGATTCAACCGGTCGATGCGCTGCGGCATCTCGAATGGAGCGCCGATCAGCAAAGAGTCCCCAATCCGTTTTTGTGTTTCATCCCAGTCTGCGATTTCTTCCGTGGACATGGCCTTCATGGATTTAACGGGCCCATTGTGCCCAGTTCTTTCCTGATTCAATACCGATGTCAAAGCTGTTTCGTAACTCAATCCCCACAACGATCCGGGATGAACGCGAGACGATAGACTATCGTAATGGGCAATCATTTTGTCGTTGGGCATCGCTGTGATCAACGCATGGAGTTGCTGATAGCGGTTGGTGTAGGTTGGGCTATGTTGTTGAATGCCCAGCAGCTGGCTCAACGCCATGAACCAGGGCAGTATACCCACAATATTTCGCGAAAAATCACGCTGTTTGGCCGTGACGAATTTTAGTCGATAATGGCCAAATTCTGGACGCTGGCTCGACCACAAATACATCGGAATGGATAGCATCGCCACAACAGCCACCGGGTAGAAGAACTTTTCCATGTTGATGTGGGCATCGCCTTGGGAGTAAATGATCAAACAGACAACAACCTCAATGATCCACAGGGCAAAAAAGGCCAAGGATAAGCCGCGCCACGGTTTGGTGAGTCCCAATAAAAAACAAGCGACAGCAGTGACGCTGGGAATGAAAAACCACGAGGCATGTGATAGGTATTGTAGGCTCCACAATTGGTCGAAATGCTGCCAAGTTTGGGAATTTATCAAAGTTTGGTAGAGGCCGGCATCATAAGAATTGCTGGGGAAGAGGGCCATTTTTAATCCCATCACAAGGAGCACTGTAAGGAATAGGTAAAGGCTTTGCTTCCTCGAGATCGAAACCAGGGCAAAACCCGCGATGATGAGCACATACAGCCATCCAGCGGGGTGGGATAGCAGGGTTACCAGCAGCGTGAATGATAGTGTGGCCCAAGACCATCGGAGGCTGTCAGTTGGACTGTGTTGCTCAATGAGTAGCCAGCTTGTGAGAAAGGCCAATGTGCTCAGTCCGATTTCACTGTAGCCAATGAAAAACAGTTCATTTCCCCCGGCGAGAATGAGAAAAAAGAGCATCCATCGGTGTGTACTTTGGGCAAACAGTATCCAAAACATCCAGGCCATGATGGGTAGGATGAGGTTGAGTCCCTGCAACACCCAGAAGGCCGGTGCACCCATGGCGGTGAGGAGCTGTCCTGGCCATACAATCAGCTCGCAAGCAAATCGATCATAGAACAGCGACTGGTGATTGAGAATGCGGAAAAGGGTGTACGCACTGTCGGTATGCAACCAGCGCACCTCGCCCAAATGAAAAACTACAAACAGCCAAAGGGGCCAAATTAGGCCTTCGCCATAGCGACCCAGCCACCGAGATTTTACCGTGATCACTGGGTTTGATGGGCTGTCCATGCGATAGGATTCACGGGGTTATTCCTCCGCCAAAACGACGTCGGTCTCCAACACAGTGTTCACAATTTCTGGCTCATCGTCCTTTTCTACCACCAAGTTGTCAATGATGAATTCCTGTCGTTCCGGGGTGTTTTTCCCCATGTAGTAATTCAGTAATTTTTCAATGTTCGATTCTTGGCTCAGAATCACGGGCTCGATGCGGATGTCGGGGCCGATAAATCCAGCAAATTCGTCGGGCGATATCTCTCCCAATCCCTTGAATCGGGTGATTTCGGGTTTGTTGCCCAATTTGGCGATGGCGTTCCGTCTTTCTTCGTCGGAGTAGCAGTAGATGGTCTCTTTTTTATTTCTCACCCGGAACAAGGGGGTTTGAAGGATGTAGAGGTGGCCATTTCTCACCAAATCTGGGAAGAATTGCAGGAAGAAGGTCATCAGCAGCAATCGAATGTGCATACCATCAACGTCGGCATCGGTGGCAATAACGATGCGGTTGTAACGCAGGTTTTCGAGTCCTTCTTCGATGTCGAGGGCGTGCTGAAGGAGGTTAAACTCTTCGTTTTCGTAGACGATTTTTTTCTTCAGGCCATAGCAGTTTAGGGGTTTACCGCGCAAACTGAAAACGGCTTGAAGGTTGGGATTGCGACTTTTGGTGATGGATCCACTGGCGCTATCTCCTTCGGTGATGAACAGGGTGGTTTCGAAGCGCACATCGGATTTGGCATCACTGAGGTGGGTTTTGCAATCGCGGAGTTTTTTGTTGTGCAAGTTGGCGCGTTTGGCGCGTTCTTTGGCCAATTTTTGCACGCCTGCCATGTCTTTCCGCTCGCGTTCGTTTTGCAGAATTTTTTTCAGCAGGGCGTCGGCCGCGGTGGGGTTTTTATGGAGGTAGTCGTCAACGTTTTTCTTGACGAAATCGAGCATCGCCGTTTTGATGCTGGGACCATCGGGGCCCATATCGGCGCTACCGAGTTTGGTTTTGGTTTGGCTTTCAAATACCGGCTCCATGATGCGAATGCTGATGGCGGCGGTAATGGAGGCGCGGATATCCGTAGCGTCAAATTCCTTTTTATAGAATTCGCGGATGGTTTTCACAAAGGCTTCGCGGAAGGCCGCGAGGTGGGTTCCTCCTTGGGTGGTGTACTGTCCGTTTACAAACGAATAGTATTCTTCTCCGTAGGAATCGGTATGGGTAAAAGCGAGTTCTACATCGTCGTTTTTCACGTGAATGACGGGGTAGAGTGCGGCTTCGGCAGTAACCTTGTGTTCGAGCAAATCGAGGAGGCCTCGCCGCGACGCATAACTCTCGCCATTGAATTTGATGGTGAGCGCTGCGTTGAGGTAGGTGTAGTTCTTGATTTGTTCGCGCAGGAACTCGTTGATGAAGCGATAATTTTTGAAGATGCTGGCATCGGGTTCAAAGACCATCATGGTTCCGTTGGGCTCCGTGGTTTCTGACTCGGGCGCATCCACAATCAGTTCACCGCGTTCGAATTCGGCCCGTTTGGTTCGGCCATCGCGGAAACTTTGTACCACGAAATAATTGGACAGTGCGTTTACGGCTTTGGTACCCACGCCATTCAAACCCACAGATTTTTGGAAGGCCTTAGAATCGTACTTTCCCCCGGTGTTGATTTTGGAGACGCAATCAATCACCTTGCCCAGGGGAATACCCCGACCCCAGTCACGAATGGTCACCCGTTTGTCATCGATGGTAATTTCAATTTTCTTACCATTGCCCATCACGTGCTCGTCGATGGAGTTGTCGACAATCTCCTTTACCAATACGTAAATGCCATCATCGGCGGCGGTTCCATCGCCCAATTTCCCGATATACATCCCGGGACGCAGGCGGATGTGTTCTTTCCAATCGAGACTCCTGATTTCGTCTTCGGTATACCTGGCCTGTTCGCTCATAAATACAATATTAATGCTTGGATATTAACCACTATGCCCGAGTTTTTCACATCCTTCACTTATTTTCGCAACATGAAATGGTACGGATTGTTGGGTGTGCTTTTGATGATTTCGGGTTGCACCTCGAAATTTGATCAAGATTTGGCCAAGGTGGCTCCTTACGAGGCGATGATTGTTCCCAAAGTTCAGTGGGATCAATTGCCTGATTCGGCTGCGGCGCCCTTGATGAATTTTGCCAAGGCCCATCCAGAATACAAGCACAGCAGTGATTTTGTGTATGTGTGCACCAAGATTGCAGAACGGCAAGGTATGGTTTTCAAAGCGGCGGAGTATAGCGAATACTATATCGAACAGTTTAAACCCACGGGCAAGCCCCTGATGGAAATGTTGGTGGTGGCATCTCATTACTACGAGCAGGGCGGTGCTTTGGACAAAGCCTTGAAATACTATCAGCGTTTGGCCAAGGAGTTTGGGAATGAAGAGGTGGGTAAGCAGGCCGTCGTGATGATTGATATGCTCAATTTGGGGTTGACGACTCCAGAGGCTCAGATGAATTATATTTTGCAAAAAGCGGCAAAGGATTCAGCCAAAACGGGGAATGCTCATTGATTCCTTTCATAGGGTTCACAATTATTTGCGGATTTCGCTGACGGACAATTGCAATTTGCGTTGTTCGTATTGCATGCCGGAGGAGGATTACGATTTTACGCCAGCCAGTCGGTTGATGCAGGTCGACGAAGTGGTGGCCATCGCCCAGGCGTTTGTTGAGGCGGGTGTGACGAAGATTCGACTTACGGGTGGTGAGCCATTGGTTCGCAAAGATGCCGCCCAGATCATCGAAAAATTGAGTGGTTTGGGGGTAGCGTTGACCATGACAACCAATGCTACAAGGGTGCATGAGTTTCTGGACTTGATGCAGGCGGTGGATATGAAGAAAATCAATGTGAGTTTGGACACCCTCAACCGAGATACGTTTTTGTTTTTGACCAAGCGAGATCTATTTGATCGCGTAAAGGAGAACATTGGGTTGTTGTTGGAGCGCGGGTTTGAGGTGAAGGTGAATGCGGTGGTGATGCGCGGTATAAACGATGTAGAGATTTTGGATTTTGTTCGATGGAGTGCAGAGGCTCCCTTGGATATCCGGTTCATTGAGTTCATGCCGTTTGAAGGGAATCGCTGGGAACAGGAAAAGGTGGTGACTTGGCAACAAATGTTGGAGGTGGTAAGAAATTCCTATGGTGCTGGGATTGAGCCATTGCCGCGACAACCGCATGAAACGGTGAAACAGTATCGCGTGGTGGGCGGAAAGGGTACTTTTGCTGTAATTAGTACGTTGAGTGCGCCATTTTGTGGCGATTGCAATCGGATGCGATTGACGGCGGATGGCAAAATGAAAAATTGTCTGTTCAGCAAGGGGGAAACTGATTTGCTGGGTGCGCTGAGAAGGGGTGAGTCTTTGTCGGCCCTGATCCAACAAACGGTGATGGAAAAGGCGTTGGCGTTGGGCGGACAGTTTGCGGCGGATTTGGAGAACATTGATGCCAACAGCATTGTGAATCGCAGTATGATTACCATTGGCGGATAGTCTGTAAATTGCACCTTTATGTCCCATTTTTTCATTTCTGTGGATGAAGCGAAGGCTTTGATCAAGGACCGTGTGGTTGCTTTGGCTCCTTCACGGATGTTGCTGCGCGATGCCTTGGGTCTGTGTTTGTCTGAGGATATATTTTCTCCTGTGAGTATGCCGGGTTTTGCGCAGAGTGCCATGGATGGGTATGCGTTTTCATGGGCTGGATACCAGCAATTTGGCGCGTTACAAATTGTGGGTGAGGTGGCAGCGGGGGCGGCCGAGGCAGGGCCGAGACCCGCCCCCAATCAAGCCGTCAGGATTTTTACAGGGGC
>JALQWO010000003.1:0-2558 GCA_023258655.1 Bacteroidia bacterium | reverse complement strand
TTTGATACCGTGGTGATGCAAGAAAAGGTGAGGGTTGATGATGGATTGCTCTATGTGGAGGATGCTGCCTTGGTGCAAGGACGGAATGTGCGTTTGGTGGGCAGTGAAATTGTCCAAGGGGCATTGGCCATGGAGGCCGGAACCCAAATTACCCCTGCGGCTGTGGGTTTTTTGGCCAGTTTGGGGCTGACCCATGTGCGGGTGATTCCTAGTCCACGCATTGCGTTGATTGTTACCGGAGATGAGTTACAAACACCGGGAGCACCCTTGTCTTTCGGACAGGTATATGAGTCGAATTCCCAATTGCTGCAAACGGCGCTGCAGTGGTTGCGATTTTCGCAAGTGAAAATTCACTATGCAAAAGACGATTTGTCTTCGTTAACGCATACATTGGCGGCGGCGACACAAGTATCGGATTTGGTTTTACTCACCGGGGGTGTGAGCGTGGGGGATTACGATTTCGTACCCAAAGCCGCCGCCGCCGCTGGCGTGGAGCCTGTATTTCATAAAATCAAGCAAAAGCCCGGTAAGCCCCTATTTTTTGGGGTTTCGTATGGTACTGCGCCTTCCGCGGATGGTATTACGGACTTGGCAGATGCTTTCGGTGCGGCGGAGGGTACTGCGCCTTCCTCGGAGGGTGCAAATGCAAAATCGGATTTGGGTTCAGCGAACCAAACGGTGGTTTTTGGACTGCCGGGCAATCCGGCATCGGTGTTGACATGCTTTTATCAGTACGTGACGTTGGCTTTGGAAAAACTCACGCGAACCAGGGTGAGTCCGGTAGGCTGTCGCGCCCAACTTCAATCTGCTTATCAAAAACCCGCCGGTCTTACCCATTTTTTGAAAGCCGATTTGCGCGCCCCCGAACATGAGCAAGCAGCTGCAACGGTCTACTTGATGGGAGCCCAGGAATCTTTCCGCTTGAGTTCGTTCGCCGTTTCCAATGCCATCATTGAAATTCCTGCGGATACCACCTCAGTTGAAAAGGGGGATTGGGTTACCGTTTACCCCATTACCTAATATCAAATTCACTACCTTCGAAAACCATGTTTGGTTTGGTCGGACTCCTCTGGTTGGGAGTGTTTTTTCTTGTGGCATTTTTGTATTCCGCGGTGGGACATGGCGGTGCGAGCGGTTATTTGGCCTTGCTGTCGCTCCATGAAATAGCCCCAGAATACATGAAGCCCATCGCGTTGGTGTTGAATCTGTTGGTGAGTGGGATGGCGTTTATTCAATTTTATCGTCAAGGTCATTTTTTGTGGCGATTGTTTTTGCCCATTGCGTTGTTTTCCGTGCCGATGGCGTATTGGGGCGGATTAACACCCCTGAAGGATCTGTGGTATCAGCGTGGATTGGGTATTTTCTTGTTGGTTTCTGTGGCGATGATGTTGTGGCCGAGGAGATCCGAAACTTCCATCTTGTTTCCCTTTTTCGCCTCGGATTCAGGTGCTTCCGATGCCGTTGATTCTGTGAACAACGGGCGCGGATGGTGGAACAAGGAAACGGGCATTGCGGCCTTGATGGGGGCCATCATTGGCTATGTTTCTGGTTTGTTGGGCATTGGCGGCGGAATATTGTTGTCGCCGGTACTTTTGATGATTCGTTGGACCCAGCAAAAGCAAACGGCGGCGATCAGTGCGGCGTTCATTTTTGTGAATTCCGCGGCTGGATTGTATGGATTTGTGCAACAGCACACGTCTTGGTTTATTGCCTCTCAAAAGACGGGCGGTATGGCGGATGTAGTGATGGGCACGGAGATGGTTCCGCATGCAGGTTGGTATATTGTGGCGATGATACTTTGTTATTTGATTGTACCGGTATTACTGGGCGGATTGATGGGTTCGTGGTATGGCGCCAAAAAATTCAATCAAACCGTGATGAAATACATTTTGTGTGCGGTGTTGTTGATCGCGGCGATCAAATTACTTTTGTAATCATGCAGGTAAGATTGTTGTTTTTTGGGAATTTGACGGATGTGATGCCTTCCACAATGTTGGATTGGGATTGGAATGGTGACGGGAAAACGGTGAACGACCTGCTTAATATGTTGTATAGTAGCTATCCCAAGTTGAAAGGCAAAACTTTTCGCGTGGCGGTGAATCAACAATTTGTTGCCATGGAATATGGGCTGACATCAGGCGATGAAGTTGCCTTGATGCCACCGTTCTCTGGGGGATAGTCGATTAACTTAGCTTGTGATGGATGCACCCTTGGAACTCGATTTTTTAGACCGCTATCAGCGTCAGCTGTCGTTGCGAGAAGTGGGCCTACCCGGGCAGCGCGCGCTGCGCGCTGCCCGGGTCATGATTGTTGGCTTGGGTGGCTTGGGCTGTCCAGCCCTTCAATACTTGGCCGCGGCAGGGGTTGGGCATCTCCTGCTGGTAGATGATGACGTGGTATCGCTGAGTAACTTGCACCGACAGACCCTCTACGGACAAAACCAAATCGGACAGAAGAAGGCGCATGCGGCTGCCGAATGGGTGGCCCGCCTCAACCCCGAAATCCAAACTACGGTCATTGCTGAACGATTTACCGATCTCAATGCCATTGCGCTTGCA
>JALQWO010000039.1:240-12354 GCA_023258655.1 Bacteroidia bacterium | reverse complement strand
GTACAAGTGCGCGTAATGCCCCTGTGCTTTCATCAATTCTTGGTGATTGCCCCGCTCTATTACCGTGCCTTTCTCCAATACCAAAATCTCATCAGCCTTGGCAATGGTGCTCAATCTGTGAGCAATGACAATCGCTGTTCTGCCTTCTAACAGTCGATCAATGGCTTTTTGAATGAGTTGTTCTGTCTCTGTGTCGATGGAACTCGTAGCCTCATCCAACAAAATAATTCTCGGGTCAAAAGCAAGGGCCCGAATAAAACTGATGAGCTGACGTTGACCTAACGACAATGTCATTCCCCGCTCCATGACATTGTAATCAAATCCGCCGGGCAATTTTTCAATGAACTCGTAGGCCCCGATCGATCTGGCTGCGTCGATCATTTTTTGAATGTCGATCGCATCGTGATGCAAACGAATGTTGTCTTTTACACTGCCACTGAACAAGAATACATCCTGAAGAACTAAGGCAATTTGTTGACGCACGGTGGTGATATTCAAATCACAGATGTTCAATCCATCCAACAAAATATCGCCGCGTTGGTGTTGGTATAGTTGGTTGACCAAAGAGGCGATGGTGGTCTTGCCTGAGCCCGTGGCACCCACGATGGCCATGGTTTTGCCTGGTTTCAAATCAAAGGATACCCCTTTGAGTACCCATTCTTCGGGATTGTAAGAGAACCAAACGTCTTTGAATGCTACTGCTCCATGCAAGATGGGCGCGGGGGTGCTGGTTGTGGCCTCGATGTTCTCGGTATCGTCGATAAGTTTGAAAATGCGGTCGGCCGCCACGATGCCCATTTGGATGTTGTTGAATCGATCGGCTATCGCCCTCACTGGACGGAAAAAGAGGTTGATGAACATGATGAATGCGGTGAGTTCTCCAAATTCAATGCTGCCTTGCACCAGTGCACCACTCCCATACCAAACAATGAGTGCAAAACTGCAGGCCACAAGTACTTCTACAATGGGAAAAAAGATGGCGTAATAATAAATACTGCGAATGTTGGCATCTCGATGCGCTTGGTTGATTTGATCGAACCTACGCATTTCTTCTTTTTCTCGATTGAATAATTGCACCATTTGCATCCCGGTAATACGCTCTTGCAAAAAAGCATTGAGCTTGGCAACCTGATTTCTTACATCTTGAAAGGTATCGCGGATGCCTTTTCTGAATCGGTTGGCTGCCAGCATGAGCAAGGGCACAACGATGAGTGTGATCAAAGTGAGTTTGACATCCATGTAGAACATACAACCCAAAATGACAATGATCTGTATCATGTCGCCCGCGATGGTAATCACCCCGGATGAAAACAAATCCGTGATGGTTTGAATGTCCGAAATTGAACGGGTAACCGCTGTGCCTACCGGTGTTTTGTCATAAAACGACAATTTGAGGCGGGTGAGGTGATCGTAAACATATTGTCGCAGCTTCAAAATGACCGATTGTGCGATGCTTTCGGAGAGATAAGAGTTGGCGAATCCCAACGTGGCTTGGAGCAACAACCAACCCAAAAGAATCAAAGCCCATTTTTCCAGCAAATGAAATTGCTTGGGAATGATTACATCGTCGATGACCATTTTGTACAAATAGGGCTGAAACGCCGTGATGATACTCTGGAAAATGGTGAGAAAGATGGCCACAATCATCCAATGCTGCTGGAATTTCGCCAACGACAAAATGCGTTTGAAAAGGGTCCATTGCGAGGCGGTTTTTTCTGCGGATTGTGACTTCATGAATGCGTAGCAAAAATACGCCGATTAAATCAAGGTTTGGATATGTGAATCTGAGATTTGACGCGATTTTTCATGATTTGGGAAGGGGTGGATTTTGGGGGAGGTAGTACCCCGAGAATTGTGTAAAACTTTTGTTCGTTAATGATTTGTAAACCCTTGGTTGTGCTTCGTAATATTGCAGTATGGCTAAGCACATTGCGGTTGCAGGAAACATCGGTGCAGGGAAAACGACCCTCACGAATTTGCTGTCAAAACACTACGGTTGGGAGATGCAATTGGAGGACATGGACGACAATCCTTATATCTCTGATTTCTATGAGGATATGCAACGGTGGAGTTTCAACTTGCAAGTGTATTTCTTGACGACCCGCTGGCGCCATGTGCAGAACATTCGCAATGGAAAAAATACAGTAATTCAGGATAGGACCATTTACGAGGATGCCCATATTTTTGCGCCCAACCTGCATGCGATGGGCCTCATGAGTACGCGTGATTTCGAAAATTACAAGCAATTGTTTGACGCCATCAGCAACCAAGTAGAGCCCCCGGATTTGTTGATTTATTTGCGGGCCGGTATTCCCAAGTTGGTTCACCAGATTCAGATGCGTGGCCGCGATTACGAGGATGCTATCCGATTGGATTATCTCAAGCGATTGAATGAGCGATACGAGGCCTGGATCAGTAACTATAAAGGCAAGTTGCTCATATTTAATGTGGATGAGATGGACTTCCAAGAACGCCCCGAAGACGCCGCCGAAATTATCCAAAAAGTAGAGAGCACGCTGAACGGATTGTTCTAATGCACTTTCAACAGCCAAATATGCTTTGGGGATTGCTCTTGTTGGCGATTCCGCTGTTGATTCACCTTTTTCAATTCCATCGTACCCAAACCATTTATTTCCCTGGTGTTTTTCGCTTAACCCAACGTTTGCAGCAGGCCAGACAGCAAAAGCGACTGCAACATTGGCTGGTTCTCGCAGCCCGAATGCTTGGAATTGCTTGCATGGTGTTTGCTTTTGCCATGCCCAGTTGCGATGAGCAAAATACCGCCGGAAAAGGATATTCCCATGTTGTGCTACTCATCGACAATGGCTTTTCCATGGGGGTTGAGGTGGCGGACGGACAGTTGATCGAACAGGCCAAGTCGCAAGCCCGAGTGATTTTGCAAGATTTGCCGGCAGAGGTACAAGTAAAACTCTACTCCCAAACCACTCAGACTGATTTATGGATGTCTCCCAGCCAAATTGCTACCATCCTGGATACCTTGGGCATAGGTCCTCAGCGATTTTTCCTGAGAGATTGGATAGAAAGGGTGCAATTGGCGAGGCAGGAGTCTGGAGTTCGCAATATCGCTGCGATATTGTTCAGCGATGCACAACCTTCGTTTTTGCAGGGTTTGGTTGCGCAGCAGCCCATGGGAAATGTTGATTGGCGATTTGTATCGATGTCGTTGTCTCCACAGGATGTCAAAGGCGGAAATATCAGTCTCGATACGGCCTGGTATGTGTCGCAGTTTTCATCGAACAGTGAGTCGGAAGGATTGTTGGTGAAAGCCCGCGTAACCCACCGTGGTGGAAATTTGTCAGAAGCAAAATTGAAGTTGTTGGCAGACGGTAAAACTGTGTTTGCGCAAACAAAAGCGCTTAAATCAGGGGAAACCGTAGAATTTGAAGGATTGGTCAACGCGGAGAACGCGCACAAACCTATGTTGCTTTCTTTGTCGAAGGATGGGTATCCCTATGATGATGAATTGTATTTGCATCCCATAAAAACTTGGCAAACAACGGTAGGAATATTGGGTAGTGACAGGGCGATGGATGCCTTGTTTGCTGCACAACCGTTGCTCCAAAAACGTCAGATTACACAGCCTGACATCGAACAGAACAAACCCATCATCAACCAATTGGATGCGCTGGTTGTGGTAGGTGCTTTGAAACTCAACGAGGCAGGGAAAACAAATCTGGGTCAAATGCTTGAACGGGGAACAACGATTTTGCAGTTTCCCAGCAATGCCAATATTGCACCAACCGAACTGTTGAATCAAGGTTTGATTAAGGGGGCGTGGAAGCAGGTGGATCAACGCATGGCGCTTTCGGGATTGAACCATCCAATTTTTCAAGGCGCCTTTGCAGAAAGTTTGTCGGACAAGGTTCAGTTGCCTGCGGTACAGAGGGTATTTCAAACGGCATCCTTCGACGATTGGGAGACAATTGTTCAGCTCGAAGACGGTTCGCCATTGTTGGTGTCTCGTAGGGTTGAAAACGGGACACAGTGGTTTTGGCTGTCTGATTTGCAAGAGGGTAGCAAACAGTTTCTCAATTCAAGTTGGTTTTTGCCCATGGTGACGCAAATTTTGGCGAGCAATTCCATTGAGGAAAGGCCCTTGTACGGTGTGGTTTTTTCCAAACAACTGCTGACATTGCCGGCGCCATTGTTGACCGATGAGCGTGCAGCACAATTGGTGGGCGAAAGCGGGACTTCTGTGGTTGAATTGCAGACAAATTCGGAGCGACATACTTCCATGTATGTGGGTGCGGAGCCCAGTTTTCCTGGACATTTTCAGTTGAAATCGCCCTTGGAAAAATCGGCCGTGGTTGTATCCTTCAACTGGCCTCGTTATGAGTCTGAAATGCAATCCGACCCGGCGATGAAGGAGAAATTGTCCCAATCGGGCATCGAATGGAAAGAAAGTGTGGCGGATGGCCAGTCGTCTATTTTACAGAATGAACCCCTAAAGGTGCTTTGGCACTTGTTTATATGGGGGGCTGCCATTTTCTTCGCGGTAGAGGTGTTGCTGCTGTTATGGCAATCAAAAATCAAAACACAGGAAAATCAATAAAATGAACCATACCACCCTGCTCCAAAATGTGAGATTATTCGATCCCTCCAGCGATTTGCACAACCAACGCGTGGAGATTTTGATCAAAGATGGAATCATTGAAGCCATGGGAGAGGGATTGGGTATGGCGGCGGCTGAGTTGATTGACGGTAATGACGCCTACGTTTCTCTGGGCTGGATGGATGCGTTTGGCTTTTGTCCCGATCCCGGTGAGCCCTGGAAGGAGTCACTCACGTCTTATGCAGATGCGGCACAGCGAGGTGGTTTTACCCATGTGGCGGCATTGTGTGGTTCGTCGCCCAAGGCCGACAACGAATCTGTTATCGCCCAGGTGAAACAAATGGGGGAATTGCAGCGAGCGGCTTTAATGCCTTGGGGTTTGGCCAGCGCTCAGGGCGAAGGGAAAGAAATGGCAGAAGTCTATGAAATGCATGTGGCAGGTGCTGTGGCATTCACCGATGGCATTCATGGCAGTCCATCGCTGGGTCTTCGGACAAAGCTGATGCAATATTGTGCTTCCTTGGATTTGAAATATGCCCATTTCCCGTATCAAAAATCTCTAGCCCCCGACGGAAAAATGCACGAAGGATCCGTAAATGCCACGTTGGGATTCAAGGGGATTCCAGCGGTGAGTGAAACGGTTGAATTGTTGGCTGATATTGAACTAGCCAAGCACTTGGGCTGTGGAATCAGTGTATTGGGAGTGAGTTCTGCAGAAAGTGTGGCGGCCATCAGAAAGGCAAAAGCGGAGGGTGTAGACATTGTAGCGGCAGTGCCCGTGATGAACTTGTTTTTTACGGACGATTCCTTGACCGACTTTGATGAAAATTTGAAAGTATTGCCGCCCCTTCGGAGCGATGAAGATAGGAAAGCGTTGTTGAAGGGATTGTTGGATGGCACGTTGACGGCGGTTATCAGCAATCATCAGCCAGAGGATATCGAATCGAAAAAAGTGGAATTTGACTATGCGGCATGGGGTGCGGACACGCTGGAAATCACCTTTCCCATGATGTGTAGAGCCTTTGAACACGAGCGGCCTGAGAATTGGGTTCCGCTGTTGTACCGCGGTAGTAGACAATTTTTGGGTATGGAAGGGAATGCCCTGGTTGTTGGTTCCCAAGCAGATCTTACCTTGTTCCAAATCGATGGTGATGCAGAGGGTGTCCATGTTTCGCAAAAGAGCAGGGCTTACAATATTCCGCACACCGAAAAGGCGCTGAAAGGTAGGGTTGTAGGTACGATTCGTAAGGGTTGTTATATGAAAAATCATGATTGATCGCATCAAACTATTGGCCAATCGCGCATCGGTATTCCACGGCGTGTTGGCGGGAATTTTTATTTTCATGGCCAAAATTGTGGTATACGTTACCCAGCATTGGGAGTTTCGATACTTGCCTGCGTTCACCCTATTGTCGTTCCTGATTGTCTTGGCCGCCATGATCATGGGTGGGTTGGGCGATAAGCGACAGTTGGATGGAGCCCATTACACATATAAAAGGGCATTGATGAGTTGTTTTCGCACCGTTGTTTTTGCTGTGATGATTGGTAGTTTGGCCGACAATGTACTGTTCGGCTTGGTGGATGTTTCGTTGGTGGATCAGACCAAGTCAATCCTGATTGAGCAGCTTCAAAATGGGATTGGACAAATGAAGTGGATATCCAATGAAGAAATGGATCGCTTGGTCAAGGAGATACGTGCTGCTGAAATGGGAACTGTTTGGGCTTATTTGAAGGGGTTGCCGGGCTTGGTTTTGGGCAATATGATTTTCGGATTGATTGTTGCCCGTTTTTTGCGGGTCAAACAGAAGCAGGACTGGTTGAATGATTCTGAGGTGGCCTAACTGGGACGTTAATTTTTTACCATGATAAAAGCCATTACCTCTGCGCAGAACCCTTGGTTGAAGGATGTTGTATCGCTGCAGGAAAAGGCCAAAAACCGTCGATCCGCGGGCAAGTTTACCGTGGAAGGACTGAATGAAATTCGCTTGGCGATCAAGGCGGGCTTGCATTTGTTGGACATTGCCATCAATCCCAAAAAAATGGATTGGGAGGGGTTGAATGAAGCGTTGGAATTGAGTTCGTTACCATCCGGAGTACAGCAGTTGGAGTTGAATGATGTGGCTTGGGCGAAGGTGGTCATGAAAGAGACGGGTCAAAATGCACTGGCTGTTTTTGCACTGCCCAAATCCACGCCCCATTGGAATCCCCAGCCGGGTGAATTTTATTTGATTGTTGAATCGGTGGAAAAGCCTGGAAATTTGGGGGCTTTGCTGCGCTCGGCGGATGCGGCTGGTGCGAGTGGTGTGGTGTTGTGTGATGAGCGTATTGATGGGTTTCATCCGCAAGTAATCAGAAACAGTGTGGGTACCACATTTACCGTGCCTTTGTTTGTGCTTAGTGCGACGGAAGTGTGGGAGGTGGTGCAAGCCCGAAAAGTGGATTTGTTTACAACGTTCATGGAATCATCCGTAAGCCTTTGGGAGACTGATTTGTCGGGTTGCGTAGCCATGTTGGTTGGTACTGAGCACCAAGGGGTATCTGATTTTTGGCGGAGCAAAGGAAAGAACATCAACATCCCCATGTTTGGATCAGTAGATAGTTTGAATGTGTCTGTGGCAGCTTCTATTTTGCTTTACGAGGCCAAGCGTCAGCGTGAATTGGCGGTGAGATGAATGGAGATATAAAAATAATGGGGGTTTTGGGTGCCGGCAGAAGTGCAGGTTACTTGATTGAATATCTCGGACAATATTGCCAGAATACGGGTAGGACTTTGCGCGTGTATGATGTGCAATTCGATCGATTACAGGCATCTTTTCAAGTTTGTGATGCGGTAGAACTGCACGTGGCTGAACTCAGTCAAGGGGAAGTCATGGATGCGATAGTCTCGGGTTTGGACCTTGTGGTCAGTGTGCTGCCGCCGACGATGCATCTGGCTGTGGCTGAGGCATGTTTGCGACATAAATGCCATTTGTTTACGGCCTCTTACACATCGCCACAAATGCTTGCTTTGGGTGAGAAGGCCGCCAAGCAAGGCTTGATGTTCATGAATGAATTGGGTTTAGACCCAGGCATCGATCATTTGAGTGCAAGTAGGTTGTTTGACCACGCCAAAGCGTTGGAATTGGAGATACAGACCTTCGAAAGTCATTGCGGTGGATTGGTTGCATTGGAAGATTGTGCAGAAAATCCATGGCAATATAAATTTACGTGGAACCCCACCAACGTTGTATTGGCGGGACAGGGGGGTGATTGCCTTTGGAAAGAGGGAGGGGTGGAGCAGCGATTGGATGGGATGGAAATCTTTGCTCATGCCAAAACCATGACTGTGCCTGGCTTGGGGGATTTTGATGTTTACCCCAATCGAAATAGCCTTACCTACGAAGGGTTATATGGGTTGCAGAACGCCCAAACACTGTTGCGGGGCACCTTGCGCAGAAAGGGTTATTGCAGTGCTTGGAATTTGTTGGTACAGCACGGATTTACTGACGCTAAAATAGCAGGGGCTTGGTCCACGGTCAAAGATTGGTTTGTTTTCCATACCGGTTTTGAACATTCTGCGGATTGGGTAGATCGGTTGAAAGAGAATGAGGCGATGGCAAAATTGGTTCCGTATGTGCAGTTTCTTCGGCTGGAAGAAGGTGTGGACGGTTTGGATCCGTCAACGATGACCTCTGCGCAAATTCTGGAGGCGATTTTGTTGGATCGATGGCGTTTGGATGCGGGTGACAAAGACGAGGTAGTCATGGTGCATAAGTTGGGGTTGAGGGATTCATTGGGACAGTCAAAACAGTGGTATTCTGTGTTGCAGGTGTTGGGAGAGGGCGGTGACCGCACCGCCATGGCGAAAACCGTTGGTTTGCCATTGGCCATGGGTGTGGAAACATTTTTGGAGGGGGAGGCCCAGGGACTTGGGGCGGTTGTGCCATTTGATAAATCTTGGTATTTGCCCATCTTGCACAAACTTGAAATTCAAGGAATTGCCTTCAAGGAGTACTTGACGTAATTCAATTATCCACACCGCATTTATTGACCCTTGTTTGGCGTTAATTTTGATTGGCTAAGCCAAAATCAAATCTTATGAATATTGCATCGTTTTTTTTGCGGAACAAATCCTTGATAGCCATCGTGTTACTTTGGATAGCTGTGGCATCGAACAACCACCTTTTGGCACAAAACAAACAGCCCAACGCCAAACCTGCCACTGCAAAGCCGGGGGGAACGAATAAGCCTGCTTCGAATCAGAATGCCGGGGTTGGTAACAGTGCGGGGTCGGTGACTCCAGGAGAATCCGCTCCTGCTGACTCTTCTGCGTTGGCGGATGTTCCGGTGATTTTGCATACGGATACAATTTTTGCCTTGCAAGAAAAGCTGATGGGACATACATCTTCCACGGAATCCGCCGCCATATCGCCCAATGGGAAATGGGTAGCAACGGGAGGTTGGGATCGCAAAGTGTTGCTATATGCTTTGGATAGCAATGGGGTGTTTAAGTTGAGTCAAACATTTACGGGGCACAATGGTGCGGTAACTTGCTTGGCGTTTGATGCTCAAAGCACCATGCTTGCCAGTGGTTCTAAGGATTTTTCACTTCGCGTGGTGGATGTAACAACGGGGGCATTGAAGTTTCAAACCATGGATCATCGCGATGCGTTGACGGCAGTAGAATTTGATGCATCGGGAAAGTTTGTCATGACAGCTTCTGCCGATGGTACGATTCGTTTGTACGATGTTGCGAATCCAACCAATAACCAGAAACCTCGTTTTTACAGTTATGGGAAGCCTGTGAACGATTTGTTGACTGCACCCAATGGCAAAACCTTTTACGTGGCAAACAACAGCAACAATGATGTGGAATCCATAGATTTCACGGGTAAAGTTTACCAACGTTTTGTGGGTGTGCACACGATGCCTGTGAATTGCTTGGCGATATCTAACAACAAACGTTTGCTGGTAACTGGTGGCAATGATAAATCAGTGGTTATTTGGGATGTTGCTACGGCAAAGCCGATAAAGACCTTGTTGGGACATACATGGAAAGTGAACTCAGTGAGTTTTTCGCGCAATGATCAATATTTGGTGTCCACTGGAAACGATGGGGAAGTGCGCGTGTGGGATGTGAATACCGGAGCTTGTGTGTCGACCCAGAAGAATTTGATTACAGCAGCCAGAGAGGCGGTGTTTACGCCCAACATGAAGCGATTGATTGTGGCGGGTAAGATGGTAGCTCAGGGAAGTACATACGGCGCCTTGGTTTATACTACGCCCCCAATTTGGCACAAGGCGAAGCCAAAGCCGGTGAAGCCCGAACCCATCAAGTCAGCAACACCAGGTGGAAAGCCGGCCTCAGGCACGGGCAAGCCGACGCCAAAACCGACGCCAAAACCTTAACTTTGTAGCATGTCTGATCAGAGCATTCACAGTGGTAAGGCCCCAGAGCCCGTAGGTTTGTATCCCCATGCCAAGCGAGTTGGTAATTTGTTGTTTTTGAGCGGTGTTGGACCGAGAGAAAAAGGCACCAAAAAAATCCCAGGCGTTGAGCTGAACGAAGCGGGGGAGATTGTGAGTTACGACATCGAATTGCAGTGCAGAAGCGTATTTCAAAATGTGCGTTGGATTCTCGAAGATGCAGGCAGTAGTTGGGACAAGATTGTAGATGTTACGGTTTTTTTGACGAACATGAAAGACGATTTTCCCATCTATAACCGTTTGTGGGCGGAGTATTTCGGTGAGAATCCGCCTTGTAGAACCACGTTGGAAATCAATTGCCTTCCCACGCCCATAGGCATAGAGCTGAAGGTGTTGGCAACCATAGATTAATACACATCGCCATGTTGGAGCCACAGCGGGAGCAGTTTTTGGATTATATCGCCAAAACCAAACGCATGTCGGTGCATACTGTAGCAGCCTATCGCAATGATTTGTTGCAGTTTACGGATTTTTTGGCGACCCAATATGTTTCGAGTCTCTCAGATTGTAAACCCATACATATCCGTGGATTCATGGCAAGTTTGTTGCAAAACAACCTTACGCCGCGTTCAGTACATCGCAAAATATCGAGTGTAAGAGGGTGGTTCAAATACTTGCGCAAGCAAGGAGATTTGAAAGTGGATCCCATGAGTAAGATTGTATTGCCCAAGATGCCCAAGGTGTTGGTGAAGGATATTCCCGCCTCGGATTTGCACAACCTATTTGCACGATTTCCTTGGAATGAAGTAGATAACGGCAGTCGTGATAGGCTATTGCTGTTGTTGTTATATACTACGGGAATGCGATTGAGTGAGCTGATAGGGCTTAAGGTAGGAGACATCGATTTTTACCGAAACTCGCTGCGGGTTTTGGGTAAGCGAAACAAGGAGCGCATCATTCCCATGCACCCAGAGATGGTGGATTGGTTGAAGGAGTATCTTGTTGATCACAAACACGTGACATTGTTTGTGACGGACAGAGGGAAGCCTTTGTATCCGGTCTATGTGTATCGTTTGGTGAATCATTACTTGAAGTTGTTTTCGCATGCGGCGAAGACAAGTCCGCATGTATTGCGACATAGTTTCGCGACACATATGTTGAATAACGGAGCCAATTTGTTGGCTATCAAGGATATTTTGGGGCATGCCAATTTATCGGCGACACAAGTGTATACCAAGAACTCGTTTGAAAAGTTGAAGCAAATTCACGCCCTGCATCCCCGGAAATAGGGGTGTGGCGGCTTGGCGTGTTGCTTGAGTATCTCCAGCTTGACGGTTGAGGATGAGCGTTGAAGGTGTAGGATTTTTCTGGTTTGGGCGATGACGAACGAAAAAAAAGCCACCCAATGGGTGGCTTTACTATCTTGACTGACCGACGGAAGAATTATCCTTCTACGTCAGCGGTTTGCATTTTCTGTTTGTATGCCGCACGAATTTTCTGCATACGCTTGGTGATGCAGGGCTTTTCGAAAGCTTGACGAGCGCGAAGTTCCTTTACAACACCAGTCTTTTCGAACTTCTTCTTGAACTTCTTCAAAGCTTTTTCGAGCGAATCGTTTTCTTTTACGTTAATTACAAGCATGTTAAATTTTATTTTGGGTTACAAAAATACGTTTTTCTTTTCAAATTGACAAGTAATTTTAATCTTTCAGAATGTTTCTTGAAATCACCAGTTTTTGGATTTCGCTGGTGCCTTCTCCGATGGTGCAAAGTTTGCAATCGCGATAGAATTTTTCTACTGGGAAATCTTTGGTAAATCCGTATCCACCAAAGATTTGGACGGCTTCGTTGGCGCAATATACGCTCACTTCTGAGGCATAATACTTGGCCATGGCACCTTCTTTGGTCATGCTGAGACCTTTGTTTTTACGATCAGCGGCTTCAAGGGTGAGTAATTCTGCTGCTTCGATGCGTGTGGCCATATCGGCAAGTTTGAAGGCAATTGCCTGAAACTGTGCGATGGGTTTGCCGAACTGCTCGCGTTCTTGTGCGTATTTCACACTGGCTTCAAATGCGCCTTTTGCGATACCCAATGAGAGTGCTGCAATAGAGATTCTACCGCCGTCTAAGACTTTC
>JALQWO010000039.1:0-230 GCA_023258655.1 Bacteroidia bacterium | reverse complement strand
AAGATCATTTCGGCAGTTTCGCTGGCGCGCATGCCCAATTTATTTTCTTTTTTGCCGCCTTTGAATCCGGGGGTGCCACGCTCAACAACAAATGCGGTGATACCTCGTGAGTCGAGCAGTTCGCCAGTTCTGGCCAAGACTACAGCAACATCGCCGGTGATACCATGCGTGATCCAGTTTTTTGATCCATTCAATACCCAGTATTCGCCGTCTTTTTTTGCGGTGCATTG
>JALQWO010000399.1 GCA_023258655.1 Bacteroidia bacterium | reverse complement strand
AATATATCGAACGGGGTCGATGGCTTCTTGTGTACCACCCGCGGTTACCAATACCCGTTTACCCAGAAAGTAGTTGGGGGCGGAGGTCAGGAATTCTGCCAAGTGATTAGCAATGGTTTCGGGTTCTGCCATTCTCCCTTTGCCTTGTAATCCAGAAGCCAAAGATCCTTCTTCGGGGTCGATCATGTGCACGCCACGGTTGACCAAAGTATCGATATTGGCTTGGGTAGACGGGTGTGTCCACATGTCCAAATCCATGGCTGGGGCGATGAATATGGGACAGCGAGCGGATAGGATAACGGACATAAGCAGGTTATCACTGAGTCCGTGCGCCATTTTTCCCAATGTGTTTGCGCCGGCTGGGGCAACGACAATGACATCTGCCCAAAGGCCTAGATGGACATGGTTGTTCCATTCACCTTGGTTGGATTGAAAGAAATCGGAAAGGGCTGGGTTTTCGGAAAGAACCGAAAGGGTTTGTGGTGTAACGAAATTTTTTGCAGCCTCAGAAAGCACAACTTGTACCTCTGCGCC
>JALQWO010000398.1 GCA_023258655.1 Bacteroidia bacterium | reverse complement strand
ACAACAACAACAACAACAACAACAACAACAACAACAACAACAACAACAACAACAACAACAACAACAACAACAACAAAGTTTGTCTACGGTGCCGAAGGGGCACTTGGGGGGTGAGAGGGTTGAGGAGTGCTGATGGGCGTGGATGAGAGCATGTTGTAGTTGGGTTTGGTCAGCTGCATCCTGCCTTCCATGTGCGCATTGGCATGTGTCAGCGTTGCACCACACGCTGGGTCAGGTAACTGTGCATGTGCAGTTAATGGGCCGCGCTTCAGTCGCTTTTGAGCCTTGTGCATGTTTCTGTTTACTAAGCCTTGTGTGCCTGCAGGTGCTCCACTGACCTTGAGAAGGGTTAGGGTTGCACTAGTTGCAATGGAGGGACGTGGATCGTGGTCTCTGAGACAATGTTGTATTGGTTGGGTCTGAATGGACAGGCCTCATTGTAACAACAACAACAACAACAAGTGGGACGTGGATCGTGGTCTCTGAGCCAATGTTGTATTGGTTGGGTATGAATGGACAGGCCTCATTGTAACAA
>JALQWO010000397.1 GCA_023258655.1 Bacteroidia bacterium | reverse complement strand
CGCACATTCGCTCTAACCTTAATGTTAGCGTGTAAATCAACTTGGTTTTCATTGTATGCAATCACTACTTCGTCTAAGCTGTAGAACGCTTTACCTTGACCTTTGATAGTCTCAGTTTCGTTAGTAACTTTTCCTTTTGTGATATAGTATAAACCTAAGACCATGTCCTGAGAAGGAAGAGTGATAGGTGTACCATTTTGTGGGTTCAAGATATTGTGAGAAGACAACATCAATAATTGTGCTTCCAAAATAGCCGCATGGCTTAATGGAACGTGCACCGCCATTTGGTCACCATCGAAATCGGCGTTGAACGCTGAGGTAACTAATGGGTGTAATTGAATTGCTTTACCTTCTACTAATTTAGGTTGGAAAGCCTGAATAGATAAACGGTGCAATGTTGGGGCACGGTTTAACATTACAGGATGTCCTTTCAAAATATTTTCTAAGATATCCCAAATCACAGCTTCTTTTTTGTCAACTAATTTCTTAGCAGACTTCACTGTTTTAACGATACCTCTTTCAATTAATTTACGAATAA
>JALQWO010000396.1 GCA_023258655.1 Bacteroidia bacterium | reverse complement strand
TACCGCAGGGCGCAACGCGGATCCTCATTGCCCTGGGGTCCTCCAGGGCGGCCATGAGCTCTGCCTGGGTGCTCATTGGGCCGCAGGCAACATCAGGAGCAATTGCGGTGGCGCGACCTCGAGCATGCTCTTGTGGACGAGCATGTCCTCGCCGCAGGGCTTCTCGACTTGTGCGTGTCATCCATGGCACCGTAGGTATACCTTTCGGCAACAACGTCGGGTTGTCGGTGACCATCGGCATATACAAGGCGACGGGCGTCAACCTCAACTGCTACACTTCTCGACTTGCGCGCGGGCCATGGCTTAGCCGCCCGGCGCCCCCTGGTGCTCGGATGGGACCGCGGGCGGGGCTTGATGCCGGGTGGCTTGGGGCATTGTTGTTGGTGGTGTTTGTTGTCGTTGTTGTTGTTGTTGTTGTTGTTGTTGTTGTTGTTGTTGTTGTTGTTGTTGTTGTTGTTGTTGTTGTTATTGTTATTCTTCTGGTTTGGTGGTTGTTGTTCTTGTTATGGTTGCTGTTCTTGTTGTTTTCCCCTAGGACCC
>JALQWO010000395.1:244-541 GCA_023258655.1 Bacteroidia bacterium | reverse complement strand
CTTCTTTTGTCAAAGAACATGTTCAACGTGGGCCGGAGTGGACTTGAACCACCGGCCTCACGCTTATCAGGCGTGTGCTCTAACCAGCTGAGCTACAGGCCCAATTCGCCAGCACTCTCCAGAAGCTATCATCTCTTCTTACTGCTCTTCATAACAATGAGCCCTAAGGCTCATGCTATACTCTTCTTCTCCTACCTAAGTGGCAGTAGTGTTCCATCGTTTGTCAATGTCCAAGCCTTCTGTATACGCCTATACGTACACTCAAAACAGGAAGCAATAATAAAACGGGATCCGTTA
>JALQWO010000395.1:0-234 GCA_023258655.1 Bacteroidia bacterium | reverse complement strand
CCACTGTACTTGTAGTATCTATCAAGACGATTCAAAGTACGATAACTCTCAATATCTGTTTGTGTTTTTCTTTCGATAGTTTCTTATATGAAACATAATCTCTGAAAGGAGGTGATCCAGCCGCACCTTCCGGTACGGCTACCTTGTTACGACTTAGCCCCAGTCACCGATTTCGCCTTCGACGGTATCGCTACCGGCTTCGGGCGCCCCCGGCTCCCATGGCTTGACGGGCGG
>JALQWO010000394.1 GCA_023258655.1 Bacteroidia bacterium | reverse complement strand
CTCGCGATCTCACATACCTTTTGTTCTAATTCAGACAAAGAATCAACATATTCTTTACCAAGACGTATATTCGCATCGACCCCCCCGACGTCGTTGACATGCTTGATGACCAATTTAGGAGGCATAATACTGTATTATATCAATTACTGTATTATGTATTTATGTAAGATGTTGATATCAATTTTACACGCCCGACTGAAAAAATGAATACTAAAAAAATTGAAATGGTTTTTCATGTATGGTTGATACACGTCGCATCGCAAACACACAACAGACATGGCAACAAACAACAACAACAACAACAACAACAACAACGGCATCAAGACCTACCGTCACGAATTTGGAAAAGAGTTCATGGAACGAGTCTCCGCATTTTCAAAAGTTCATCAATATGACGACCGTCACACGTATAAGAGCGAATGGACAAAATGGACGCAACAAGAAGAAATTGCCGAAGCGATTGACGCCGAAAAACGTCGCCTGAGAGAAAATGGCTACACCGGAGATATCGATGACAAAATGTTCAAAGCTGGCAGATACTATTTT
>JALQWO010000393.1 GCA_023258655.1 Bacteroidia bacterium | reverse complement strand
AGCATCGGAAGTAAAATAGGACCCATTCCGCCAAATGACTCGAGTTTTTGACCGGCATCAGCCATATCCTTAATGATATAATTTCCAAGTACCATTGAGGCCAAAACTGTTGCTACATAAGAACCAAATAAATCAGCTCCCATACCAGCGACATCACCAACATTATCACCAACATTATCCGCAATAGTTGCAGGATTACGAGGGTCATCTTCCGGAATTCCGGCTTCAACCTTACCCACCAAATCAGCACCAACATCAGCCGCCTTAGTGTAAATTCCTCCACCTACACGAGCAAACAAAGCAATAGATTCAGCTCCTAAAGAGAATCCTGCTAAGGCCTCTAAAACGACGGTCATTTCTTCGTAGAAATTTCCATCATGTGTCATGTACATTTTTACAAAAAGTACAAAGAATAAGCTTAATCCGAGAACAGCAAGACCAGCAACACCCAATCCCATAACGGTTCCGCCACCAAATGAAACTTTAAGCGCATTTGGCAAACTTGTTCTAGCCGCCTCTGTAGTTCGAGAATTTGCATCAGTAGCG
>JALQWO010000392.1 GCA_023258655.1 Bacteroidia bacterium | reverse complement strand
TGCTAGATGAAAAAGGGAAAAAGTACACTTCTGTGGCCTTTGCTGAAAAGCTTAACCAATTAATGAATCTATCTCCACAGCGGATCATCTTCTTAATTGGGGGTAGCTATGGTATTGCGGAGAGTTTAAAAAAGCAGTCACAGCTTATCCTTACCCTATCTGATTTTACGTTCCCTCATCAATTGGTTCGCCTCATATTTACAGAGCAGCTCTATCGGGCCTTTACGATCCTGAAAAATGAAAAATATCATCACGAGTAATTGGTGAAGAAGAAAAAATGTTTACTTTTGCGCTCCTTCTTTTACAAGAAGAAACAAACCCGATAAGTGGTTTGATCCGGCGAGGTAGCTCAGGTGGTTAGAGCGCAGGATTCATAACCCTGAGGTGATGGGTTCAACTCCCATCCTCGCTACAAAAAGTCGTCTACAAAGACGGCTTTTTTTGTGCCTCCCTTTTTTTAAGGACTTTACTTATCCTCAGTGTCTCGGCGTTATCCATATACATTGATATTATTACTCAATACGGCCGGACTCTGCGCAGAGCGATT
>JALQWO010000391.1 GCA_023258655.1 Bacteroidia bacterium | reverse complement strand
AATTAAGTTTTTTTCAGTTAAATGATCCTGTATTAGAGCAGATTAGAGAAGAGTTAGTAGCAATCGACATCAATACTTTAACCCCTGTAGAAGCACTGATGAAATTGAATGAAATAAAAAAATGGACCGGGGGATAAAAAAATATTTGAGGGGTGTTGCGAATTCAAAAAAAGTATTTATATTTGCACACGCTTTTAGGGAGAATAGTTAACGAATTATTCATTTAACCTTGATGTTTTACTGCGAGAATAGCTCAGTTGGTAGAGCACAACCTTGCCAAGGTTGGGGTCGCGAGTTCGAATCTCGTTTCTCGCTCAATAAATTTTTAAGTCGCTCGAGTGGTGGAATTGGTAGACACGCCGGACTTAAAATCCTGTGCCTGTATGGGCGTGCGGGTTCAAGTCCCGCTCCGAGTACAATGGGTTGGAATTAGTTTTATAACAATTTTCAACCCATTTTTTATTTGTCTTTCTTTTCCGTTCTATGAAGGAATTAATTTATGTCTTGTTTTCTTGTTTTGTATTTGGTTTTTTACCACTTTACTTGTT
>JALQWO010000390.1 GCA_023258655.1 Bacteroidia bacterium | reverse complement strand
AAATACTTTGGTAATTCAGCTATAGTACAACCAAAGCTAGACATTTTAGTAAACTCCTCTTTCTGTTTTTCAGAAAGATTGAGTTTGTACTCGTTCGCAATAGACTCAATTAATTCCATTCGTGCATCAGCATGACTGATATCCATGAAAACTCTTCCTCCTTTATCAATCGTAATTGTTAAATTATTTTCAGGAATAAGTTTTTCACTTGTACTCGCTGGAGTTGTTACTTCTACTGGAGAATCTACTCTTGGAATAGCAGCAAGCATAAAGAAAGTCACAAGAAGGAATGCCAAATCCACCATCGGCGTCATGTCGATCGAAGGGGAATGTTTAGGAACTTTAATTTTAGGCATTTTCTAATGATTTAATTACTTTATAAATACTGCTTAAATTATTTAACTTTTGAAGCAAAGCTTTGAACGATAGAATAGCTTGCTTCATCCATTGCATACGTATTACCGTCAATTTTAGTTGTAAATAAGTTATAAACAACGATAGAAATCGTTGAAGCGAAGATTCCCAAGAATGTGTTAACAAGTGCTTCTG
>JALQWO010000038.1 GCA_023258655.1 Bacteroidia bacterium | reverse complement strand
TACCAAAACAAAAATCAATACGCCATGAGCAAAATCAGTGTAATCGGAGCAGGAAACGTGGGCGCAAGCTGCGCGGAGTACATTGCAATTAAGAATTTCGCAGCAGAAGTTGTGTTGTTGGACATCAAAGAGAACTTTGCCGAAGGTAAAGCTCTCGATTTGATGCAAACGGCAGCGTTGAATGGTTTCGATACGCGCATTTCAGGTAGTACGAATGACTACAGCAAGACAGCAGGTAGCGACGTTGTTGTGATCACCAGTGGTATTCCCCGCAAACCTGGGATGACCCGTGAAGAATTGATTGGTATCAATGCGGGTATCGTGAAAACCGTGATGGAAAATTGCTTGGCGCACTCACCAAATGCTGTGTTTGTGATTGTAAGTAATCCTATGGATACCATGACTTACCTGGCAAAGACTACCTCTGGATTGCCTAAGAATCGCATCATTGGTATGGGTGGCGCATTGGATTCTGCGCGTTTCAAATACTATCTGTCTACTGCTTTGGGATGTCCTGCAGCAGATGTAGATGGAATGGTTATCGGTGGTCACGGTGATACCACCATGATTCCTTTGACGCGTTTGGCGTCATACAAAGGCGTTCCGGTGTCTGAGTTTTTGTCTGAGGATGTGTTGGCGAAGGTGAAAGCTGATACCATGGTGGGTGGAGCTACATTGACAGGCATGTTGGGCACCAGTGCTTGGTATGCCCCTGGAGCGGCTGTGAGTGTGTTGGTGCAAAGTATTGTTTGTGACCAAAAGAAAATGATGCCTTGCTGTGTTTCATTGGATGGTGAATACGGTCAGTCTGATATTTGTATCGGTGTTCCGGTGATCTTGGGTAAACAAGGTTGGGAGCGCATTGTAGAGTTGTCGTTGAACGACGCTGAAAAAGCAGAATTTGAAAAGAGTGCCGCCGCCGTGCGTAGCATGAATGCTGCTTTGTAAAATCAGAATCCATTCGAATTCAATTTCGTATAGATTAGCAACAAAAAGGGCCGCAAGGCCCTTTTTGTTTTTGGGTATCTTTGCAACATGAAAGTGTCGCGCGGAGTTTGGTTGATGTTGTTGGCATCGCTTTCCTTTGGCTTGATGAATGTTTCGGTGAAATTTGTTCATCACATGCCTGTGTCGGAAGTGGTTTTCTTTCGCGCCATCGTTCAAATTTTCCTGAGTTTGATAGTGCTTTTCCAATTGAAGCAATCACCTTGGGGTAAAAATCCCCGATTGTTGGCGATGCGGGGACTATTCGGATCCATCGGTTTGTTCTGTTATTTCTACACATTACAGGTGATGCCGCTGGGCAATGCCATCGTGATTCATTATTTGTCGCCCATCCTTACTACGCTCGTGGCTGTGGCGTTGGGCGATGAAAAAAATCATCCCCTGAGTTATTTGTTTTTTGCGATTTGCCTGATGGGCGTTGTGGTTGTCAATGGCGTGTCGCAAGTGGTAACCCTGGCCGGTGTAATTGCGGGCTTGGGAGGTGCGCTGTTCTCCGCATTCGCTTACAATACCATCAGAAGGCTGAAAAATCTTGAGAATCCCAATGTGGTGGTGTTCTATTTTCCGCTGATAACACTGCCTTTGTCGTTGCTCGTGGGTGGCCTGTACGATGATGCTTGGCGATGGCCGTTGGGTGTAGAATGGCTCTGGTTGCTGATGACAGGGGTGACAACGCAGTTGGGGCAATTTTTTATGACCCGTGCGTACCAATCTGATAAAGCATCCAATGTCTCTGCGATTAGTTATGCCGGAATTATTTGGGGTGCAGGCTTCGGCGTATTGTTGTTTGAAGAGCAATACCAATGGCTGCAGTTTGTGGGTATGGGCATGGTACTGCTTGGGATGTTACTGAATGTGCGGATTAACCTTCGCCGCGAAGCGGCTCAGTAAGCGCAAAAACAGCCTCCATGACGCTTTTTTCAAAATCGCCATAGGTCTGTTTTCTGCGCGGCAATACCAAACTGGCAGTCTTGTGGACCGCGTCCAATTTGTGTGTGACGAAGCCTTGTGCACCGCCCCAACTGAAATCAGGAACAAACTGCCGAGGGAATCCAGCCCCAAACAAATTGCATCCAACACCCACAACGGTACCTGTATTAAACATTGTATTGATGCCACACTTGCTGTGGTCGCCCATGATTAATCCGCAAAACTGTTGTCCACTGCGCTCAAATCGCCCGGAAGCATAATTCCATACCTTGACCTCATCATAGGTGTTTTTCAAATTCGACGCATTGGAATCCGCACCAATGTTGCACCACTGACCCAGTACTGCATTGCCCAAAAATCCATCATGACCTTTGTTGCTATACCCCCAGAACACCACATTGGAAATCTCACCGCCGGCCACGCTGTATGGACCGAGGGTGGTGGCGCTATACACTTTGCTGCCCATTTTCAATACTGCCCCCTCGCACAAGGCAAGCGGTCCTCTCACCAATCCGCCCTCCATGATTTCTGCATTTTTACCAATGTAGATGGGTCCCTCTTTGGCGTTCAATGTACAACACTCCACTTTGGCGCCTTCTTCCAAAAAAATGGGGTAATCACCCAGTGTTTGGTTGCTGTTCGACAAAGGGGCCGATGTTCGTCCTGAAGTTATTCGGGCGAAATCTTGTACTATCTCTTTGCCATTGAAAGAAAAGATGTGATAAGGTCTATCAATCCAATCCATGCTATCTTCAAAGGTCACAACACTGTTGGGTGTTTCTTGTGCATTCATACTGAGATGAGCCACTGTCTTTCCGTCGTGTACCAATGCCTGTCCAAGCGATAAGGCTTTTACTGCTGTCACCAAATTGGGGTTTGGCAGTGCCGATCCATGGATGAACAATGCGGGTTGGCTAGTGACCATGGGCGGAAAGGGGCTCCCGGCCGACTGTAGATAGTCGCGCGTTACAAATCCTACGTCCGACTTTGCCACACCCAATTCGTGCGCCCATTTTTCTGCCACCGTGAGAATGCCGCAACGCAAATCTGCAGCCGGGCGCGTGAGGGTGAGCGGGTAAAGGTTGGCGATGTTCTCGGGTTCAGTGAACAGTAGGATCATGAAACAAATTTACAGCAAAAACAAAAAAGCCAACCCGAAAGGGTTGGCTTTTTGAAGATTTCGGTTTCAGGCCGACAGCAAAAATTACTTTTTGTTGTAGCGCTTCATGAACTTGTCGATACGTCCCGCCGTGTCGATCAAATTCTGCTTACCAGTGTAGAAAGGGTGTGACATAGAAGAAATTTCCAATTTGTACAAAGGATACTCGTTGCCATCTTCCCATACAATGGTCTCTTTGGTGTTAACACAACTGTGCACCAAGAAACTGTGGTCACAGCTCATGTCTTTGAATACAACTTTGCGATAATTTGAAGGATGAATATCGGGTTTCATGAGATTTTTTACTTTTTAAGGGGTGCAAATATAATGAAATAATTTAACAAAAGCAACTTATTCGCCCAGTCCAGGAATATTTGCCGGGGAATGCTGGGTGGCGGCCTCGGCACGCCGACTGCAATCCAAAATACTGGCATCGAACCCCTCCGGCAAATCCAATGGATCGGTCACAATACCCGTGGATTTATCGCCCAGCGCGGCTTTAAGGAAATAGCCATAAATCGGCAAACTCATATTGGAACCTTGTCCAATCAGCGAACCACGAATCCTTACGGTTGGATCATCCGCGCCAACCCAAGTAGCACATACCAAATTCTTGGTAAGTCCCATGAACCATCCGTCCGCAGATCCTTGGGTGGTGCCTGTTTTACCCGCAATGTGTCCCTCGATGGCAAATTTTCCGCCGCGAATTCTACTGCCGGTACCGCCGTTCACTACATTCTCCAACATCCGGAACATCATGTAAGCTTTCTCCGCACTCAATACTTGGTCTGTTTTGGGCTGATTGAATTCTTCCAATACGTTACCATTCTTGTCTTCAATGCGCAACAGGAACGACGGTTCTACCCACAATCCGTTATTGGCGAAAGCACTGTAAGCGCTGGCCATCTCAAAGGGTGATAATTCCATGGTTCCCAAACAGATACTGGGTACTTTTGGGATGCGATTTTCTTCAATCCCCACGCGTTCCGCAAACTTCACCACGATTTCAGGAGCATCTTCTCCCAAACTCTTCATCACTTGGGCAGTAATCAAATTGTCAGACAGCGCCAGTCCCTTGGTCATTGTCCAAATGCCTCCAGATTTGCCATCTGCATTGCGCGGACTCCATTCTTCTCCATTGCTCACAAAAACGGTCCTTTCCCGGGGGAATTCCGTGCAAGGGGTCATTTGATTGATGTCTATGGCAGTGGCGTAAACGATGGGCTTGAACGTAGATCCAACCTGACGGCGCGCGCGTTTGTTTACGTGGTCATATTTGAAATATTTGTGGTTGATTCCCCCAACCCAAGCTTTCACATGGCCTGTTTCAGGCTGCACGGCTATAAAACCCGCCATGAGCACCTTTTTGATGTAAGCCATACTGTCGTAGGGCGACATGATCGTATCGATATCACCTCTCCAACTGAAAACGGTCATTTTGATGGGCTTTTTCAACTCGCGAATAATCTTCGCCGAATCATCGCCCAATTCTTCCGCCAAGGCTTTGTAGCGCTCCGTCTTTTTGAGGGCGCTTTCAATAAACCCGGGGATAACCTGTCGGGTAGTCACATAGCGCCAAGGTTTTTCCTTTCCCCAGCTTTTGTCGAACTGACTTTGAAGATCCGGCATATGGGTTTGGACAGCCTTCTCAGCATATTGCTGCAATTTGGGGTTGAGGGTGGTGTAAATTTTTAAACCACTTCGGTAAAGGTCAATGCCGCGCTCCTTGCACCAAGGTTTTAAATATTCTCCCAGATAGTATTTGAAATACTGTGCCATCCCATCCATTTCCGCACTGCGGTAATTGATTTTGATGGGGAGGGCTTTGAGTAATTCTACACTGTCATCGGACAGAAAATTATATTTGTTCATCTGCTCCAACACGGTATTGCGGCGGGAGAGTGATTTGTCGGGATTGAATTTCGGGTTGTAGCGGTGGTTTGCCTTCAGCATGCCGATGAGAACAGCGGCTTCCTCGATTTTGAGGTCTTTGGGTTTTTTGTTGAAGAATTCCTTTGATGCAGATTCAATACCAAATGAAATGCCCGAAAACGGAACGGTATTCAGGTACATGGTGATGATTTCGTTTTTGGTATAGCGACGTTCCAATTCAACGGCAATCACCCATTCTTTGAATTTCTGCATAACCATGCCGATTTTGGTCGATGGCTTTTGGAATCGGTAAAACAAGTTCTCAGACAGCTGCTGGGTGAGGGTAGAGGCTCCGCCATCTTGTCCCAACGCCACAATGGCGCGAATGGTTCCCCGCACATCAATACCCGAGTGTGAGCGAAAACGCACATCCTCCGTGGCTTCCAATGCCTGGAACACACAAGGGGCTATGTCCTTGTGGGCCGTGTTGATTCGATTCTCCAGGTAAAAGCTTCCAATGAGTGTGCCGTCATCCCCCAAAATTTCAGAACTCAGCGCATTCTTGGGGTTTTCCAAATCCTCTACATCCGGCATGTCCCCAAAAAGGCCAAAAGTCACCAGGAAAAAAAGCAAAAATACCGCGATGGTACCGCCAATCAGGATTTGCCAAAAGCGCTTGATGAACGTAAATTGAAACTCGGGAGCTGCCATGATTTACTTGCGAATATACGCACATTTTAACTGCAGTTTCCGGGGCATTGCCGATTACTGATTTTCGTAAAAATTTCTGTAGCCGTTGAGGTCGAGAAGTTGAGTTAACAACAAGTAGTTCGATTCTGTGATCCACAAGGCTTGGAACTCGTAAAGTCCCTTTTCCGCGAAGTAACTGTTCGATTTGGATAGAAAATCAACAAATTCTCTCGCAACCTCCGGCTTGGAGAATTGGGAAATGCGAATCACATTGTTGCTTCCCATGGCGACATTCGCATTCACCAGTAGGTTCTCAAAAGAAAATTGTTTTTTGGCCAAATCGCTTAAGGCTGCACGAATCATGTTGGTATTGGCCCCTTTGGGAAAAGTGAATAGGCAATCGATGGTTTCGCCTTTCTTGGCAGATTGGTACAATTTCGCCTCTGTGTTTTTCGGTGCGAGGGCAGATGCCGCTTGCGCCTTCAAACGCTCATTGGCCTCTATAATGTCTTGTGCTTTTATGGCGATGTCTGTCCCGGGATAATCCACCACCAACTGTTGCAATAACTCTATGCCCCGGGTGATATTGCCTGATTTGATGTAGCAGAGAGCTTGGAGATAATCAAACTTTGTTTGTAACTGATTGCCTGCAAATGCTTTGTCGGCCTGCAATTTCACTTCCATGGCCTGGGCGTAATTTCCTTGCTGAAAAGCCATGAGCATACTTGCAAAAAGACTATCGATGGCTTGGTTGCCAGAATTTGTTTTGGCCACATCGCTGAGCGACCCTCCAGATTCCAGCATCCGCACATACACACTCTTCGGGTGGTCTGTGAGGAGTTTGGCTTTCCATTGGTCGGCTTGCGAATAATCACCGGTTAGTCGGTTCACTTTGATGAGTTCATACAAGGCCTGTGGAATGTTCTCGCTGAAAGGGAATCGCTTTACCAACTCCGTGTACAATCGTATGGCTTCTGGAAACTCTTGCAATCGGTCTTGGTAAATTTTTGCCCCATCGAAGAGTGCTTTCTCGATGGCCATCAAGGCTTGCTTTTGGGACTTATCGGTCAAAGGGAGCCCTGCGTAGTATTTTTTTTCGTTTTCTGTGATGTTTGATGGGATTTGCGCCATCATGGAATCATCCGTTTTCTGCGGGGGTTTCTCGCCAGTTTTGGAAACGCTGTCTTTGTTTTTGGCGATGGGATCGCTGCCCGATAATGATTTTTTCGAAGCGTATTTCCAATAATCACGGTTTTCTCTAACGCCCCACAACTTTTGAAATTCTTGGGCGCTTTTGCTGCGGTTTTGTGCGTTGTAGAATGGGAAGGAGGAATTTCCGCTCGACATGGATTGCATGTCGCCGGTTCCGCTTCCGCCCATTCCACCCATGCCACTTCCGCCGAGTGGAGGCATGCCACTGTTGTCTTTCTTTGCTTGCGCGAGTGCTTGCGCTTTTTGGGCCGCCTCTGCTGCTTTTTTCTCCCTATCAATGGCCTCGGCGATTTTCTCAGCGCGCCATTTGGGGTCTTTCGCCATACGCAGCAAACTGTCGTTGTTGTATACGGTCATCACCTCTTTCAACAAGTCGCTCAGTATGTCATTCTTCTGCACAATGGCCTCGAAATTGGGGTGCGACTTATCGATGATTGCATTCGCTGAATCGTAATAGATGGCGGCATTTTGAAACTGTCTTTTGCCGAAGTAATGATCGCCCAGAGCCAAGTAGGCATTGGTTTTATGCTCATTGTTGGTAGATAGTTGAATCGCTTGGTTAAAGCGTTTGTAGGCCATGGGGTAGTTTTGGGCTTTGAGCTCATTGATTCCCATGTTTACGTATATCTGACCCAAGAAGTCTATGTTCTTGTCGTCTTTCAACATCTTTTGCAGGACCTTATTCGCTTTGGCGTAATTTTCTTGTTTGGCGGAAAGGATGTCTACTTGGGCCATCCTCGCAGCAAATGCCAATTCGTAGGGTGGGTTGTAGCGGGAAATTACACCGTAATGATATTCTGCTTTTTCGTATTCTTTTGTGTACTGATAGCACTGTCCCAAAGCAAAGTGTAGCCTATATTTATCCATGCGATAATGGGTGGCTTGCAAGGCTTTTTCTAGTGGCTCTTTGGCTTGTTGATACTTGCCCAGGGTGAATTGCAATGCTCCGTATACCCACTGTGCATCTCCTTGCAAAGACATCGGAAATTCTGGGTCTTTGAGGATGTTTTGAACCAGTACCTCAGCGTCAATGTTTCTGCCTTTGATTGATAGGCATCGCGCAATCCATAATTGTGAAGAGAAGCGTATTGCAGGATCGGTGAAGTGCCCGTTCACATATTCAAACAAATCCATGGCGGCACTGATTTCACCTTTCAAGAAATAGGCTTTTCCATTGAGTAAGTAAGCATCGTCCACCCATCGGCTTTTGGGATGTTTGTCAATCATGGTTGAGGCCTTTTTGATGACTTCGTCCATGCTACTTCCATTATTTTTCAGTACATCAATGCTGCCGTAATTGAACAGGGTGATGGGTTTGCGAAAATCATCTTTGAATCCCTCACGGGTAAGCTCCATGGTCTCGAGCCACTTTTGTTCAGCATTAAAATAGGTATTGTAATGGGCAAGGGTGTTGTGCCAAGCTTTGTAAGCCCATGACTCCTCATTGCTGCAGCCACTGATGAATGTTACGCATCCCAGCCATGCAGTAAAAATGAGATTTTTCCGTGATGCCCGCATTCTTTTGTGTTGATTAAAACGCTATTTTTGGTTTTTTATTGACCCTAAGATTAAAAATGTCCAAAACCTCGCGTCGACGCAAAATTATCGCCAATCTTCGGAACAAACATCGTTTTGTGTTAATAAACGACACAACTTTCGCGGAAGTTTTTTCTGTTCGATTGACCCCCATCAACGTATTGATGCTGTTTTCCAGCCTTTTGTTGGCCTTTACTGTAATCGTTTTGTTGTTGTTGGCCTACACGCCGATGCGAGCAATTTTGCCGAATGCGGTCACCAAAGAGAGTCGAAAAGAAATCATGATGCTCAATCAGCGCATCGAAGACATGAGTCGTAAACTCGAAGTACAGCGAAGCAAACAAGAAGTGCTGAACGCCATTCTGGATGGGAAAGAAGAGGCATTGGATTCAACCTCCGCCCGACCGAAATCTCAATAGCCCAAAACTCGGTTTTAAATGCGCACCCAATTTCTTATATTTGTACGAACCCTATAATTTTACGCATCATGGCCATGTTTCAATCAAATTCAAACAAGAACGACAAGGTAGCTCAATCCCAGGGCATATTGAACATTATCGGACAAGGTACCCGGATTACGGGGGATTTGATTTCGAACGGCGATTTCCGAGTGGATGGGGCCATTGAAGGCAATGTGAAAGTGGGTCAGCGTCTCGTGATTGGCGGAACAGGGAAAATTTTGGGCAACATTGAAGCGGATTCTGCCACCATCGCTGGGCATATCAAAGGAAATTTGACCGTGAAGAATGTATTGGAATTGAAGCCCTCTGCCAAGATTGATGGAGATATCATCACAAACAAAATGGTGATAGAGGCGGGTGCGCAATTTAACGGTCGTTGTACCATGAATGTGGCGGTGAGTGTTCCTCCTACAACCCCGGCCGGTGCAGCCAAGCAATAAAAACATGCGTGAGTGGGGCAAATACACTGGCGTGGCGTTTGAGATGATTGCCACGGTGGTGCTATTTGTTTTTGTTGGTCGATGGATCGACCGGCAATGGCCGATGTCCTTTCCTGTGGGTACCTTTTTTGGTGCTTTGTTGGGTGTGGGCGCGAGTTTGTATGTAATTTTGAAAAAATTTTAGCGTGAAAGAGTACAATATCAAAATTGTGGGACTTGGATTGATGATGGCGGTGAGCACCTATCTCGCCGATTGGGTGAGTGCCAAAGTCGCTGTTTCGGGGGATGCTTATCTGGGATTGTTGTATTTGGTGGTGATTTTCTGGTCGCTCCGATACTACGTAAGCAAAGCCAGTGTCTCTAACCCCAACCAATGGGTAAGGAGGGCGATGACATCGAGCATGTTGCGCTTATTGGCGGTGTTAACTTTTTTATTAATCACGCTCCTGAACAGGGGAAAAGCGGATTTGGTATTCACTTCTGCCTACTGCTTGTATTTTCTTTTGTTTTTGTTGTTTGAAATGTCCGAAAAGCGTAGTAACTTGCGCCCCAATTCAGAAGATGGGTCAGCCGAAGAAAATACTTGATTTTATTGCGCTTTCAGAGCAGCCAGTTTTTCAGAAAACGATTTTGGTTTTGGTTTTCTGTGCATTTTTCACTGGCACTGCTATGGCTAATCATTCCACTACATCTCACGGAATGAGCTCAAATACTTCACACTCGGTTACAGAAAAAAGTGGTGAACCGACCAAATATGATCCAGGTAAAATGATCATGGATCACGTCACTGATGCGCATGATTGGCATCTGTGGGGAGAAGGACAGGATGCTGTCTCCTTGCCATTGCCTATCATTCTTTATAGTTCCTCTAAAGGAATAGTATGTTTCAGTTCTTCTAAATTTCATCATGGCCACGAAGCGTTTGATGGATTTATGATTAATGAAAAGGGGGGAATTCAATGGGCTGATGAAAATAACAAAGAGGCCATCATTGACTTGTCTATAACCAAAAATGTGCTCGCTATGATTTTGGGAGTATTAACACTCGGTTTTATTGTTACGGGTATGGCTATGTCTTATGGTAAGAATAAGGGTCGAGCGCCGAAAGGATTTCACAATCTTGTTGAGCCCTTGATATTATTCATTCGTGATGATGTGGCGAGAGCTTCCATTCCAAAAAGCAAAGCGGACAAATATCTGCCATTATTATTGAGCATATTTTTCTTTATTTTCACGCTCAATCTCTTTGGTTTGATACCAATTTTCCCAGGGGGGGCAAATGTTACAGGTAACATTGCTATCACCATGGTACTTGCAGTGATTGTTTTTCTAACAGTCAACTTGAGTGCAAATAAATATTATTGGAAACATATCTTTTTGCCAGATGTACCTGTTTGGATGTATGTGATTATCATACCCATTGAAATATTGGGTGTTGTGTTAAAGCCCTTTGTTTTAATGCTGCGTTTATTTGCGAACATTACTGCAGGGCACATTATCATTCTCGGATTTTTTAGTTTGATCTTTATTTTCGGTGCGATGAAGCCTGGTTTGGGGTATGCAGTTTCTCCATTGAGTGTTGCCTTTACTGTATTCATGAGTTTGCTAGAATTGCTGGTAGCTTTCCTACAAGCCTTTGTATTTACCTTGCTTACCGCAATTTATATTGGAAGCGCAGTAGAAGAACACCACCATTAAATTAATTAAACCTATATAAAAAACAATCAAATAGTTATGAGTCTTATGAACACTCTCCTTCAAGCAGCAGTTGACAATTCAGCCGCTGCTTACAGCAAAATGGGTGCCGCTATTGGCGCTGGTTTGGCAGCAATCGGTGCCGGTTTGGGTATCGGTAGAATCGGCGGAAGCGCCATGGAATCAATCGCTCGTCAACCAGAATCATTGGGCGACATTCGTGCAAACATGATCGTTGCTGCGGCCCTTGTTGAGGGTGCGGTTTTCTTTGCGATTGTAGTTTGTTTGTTGATTCTGTTTTTGTAAAAAAAAAACATGGGATTGGGCCTCAAAGCCCAATCCCTTTATTTAAAAACGAAAAAAAATGCAGTTAGTTACACCTGCCATAGGATTGGTATTTTGGATGCTGGTAACATTCAGTTTGTTGCTGGTAATCCTGAAGAAATTTGCTTGGAAACCGATCTTGGAATCGATTCGCGAGCGTGAACAAACCATTGAGGACTCATTGTCGTTGGCTGAGAAAACCAAGGCCGACATGATTCGTTTGCAAGGTGAAAATGAGTCTTTGTTGGCTGAAGCCCGCAAAGAACGTGACGCTTTGTTGAAGGAAGCCCGTGAGATGCGCGACAAAATTGTTGGTGATGCGAAAGCAACTGCCGATGATGAGGCCAAGAAGTTGTTGACCCGTGCTCAAGAAGAAATTGAAAAGCAAAAGGCGGCTGCCATAGATGAATTGAAACGCGAGGTTTCTGTACTTTCTGTTCAAATAGCTGAGAAATTGATGCAGCAACAATTGGACAACAACCAAGCTCAACAAGCCATCATCGAAAAACAACTTTCACAATTGAACTAATACAGCGCAAATTGTATGTCAGAAGTTAGAATTGCCCGTCGCTACGCCAGAGCCCTTTTCGAAAAGGCCCACGAGGATAAAGCCTTGGAAACGGTGGTAGCCGATGTATTGAACATACAACAGGCTTGTGCCAATAGCCAAGATCTTGTGGTGTTTTTGAATAGCCCCATGTTGAGAAAAGGAGTGAAGAAAGACGCGTTGTCTAAGATCTTTGCTTCTTGCTCAGATTTGTCAAAGCAGTTGATGATGTTGATGACCGATAAAAATCGTGAATCATACATTCCTGCGATGGCCGATGAGTTCATGGTGTTGTATAACAAGTTCAAAGGCATAACCACGGCAGAGGTAACTTCCGCAGTGGCCTTGAGTGAACAAGCTTTGCAAGCTGTAAAAAAATATGTGGCACAGACCTCTGGAGCCAACGATGTAGTGTTAAAGCAGTGCGTCGATCCCTCTGTTATTGGTGGGATGAACATCGTTTTTGATGGTAAAATCTTTGATGCTACCATCTCTAACCAAATTATTAAATTGAAAAAAGACCTTCA
>JALQWO010000389.1 GCA_023258655.1 Bacteroidia bacterium | reverse complement strand
GGATAATTTAATCCCACAAAATTCTATTTTTTATTTATTCCCCACAACTTTTGAGCCTGATCCTTGATACTGTTCCTAATAAATATTTATGCTTGATTTTTTACTCCCCACAACTTTTGAGCCTGATCCATTTTACGCACTTTTTCAACCAACCCACCAAAAGCAAAAAAGCCTTACAGATTAGTATCTATAAGGCTTTTTAAGTGGGAACTACTGGATTCGAACCAGTGACCCTCTGCTTGTAAGGCAGATGCTCTGAACCAGCTGAGCTAAGCTCCCTTGATTAATGAGGATGCAAATATATAGATATTTTAAAACCCTCCAAATATTTTTTTCATTAAAATACACATATTACTGATTTACAATGAAATAATTTTCAAAAAAGATTCATTTGGCACTTTAAACAGACTATAACACAACCTCACAAAACGCAAGTAAAATGAAAAGCTGAAGTCCTTGAGCATCTTTTTTCTAAATCTTTTATTGATTTTTGATACTTTTGGTAAAAATAAAACCGTTTTCGAAACCCTAAAACCTCACCGCCTTGGT
>JALQWO010000388.1 GCA_023258655.1 Bacteroidia bacterium | reverse complement strand
ATCAAAAATGTCGAGTTTTTGACGGCTTTTAATTGCGTCGCGAATGAGCCCTTCAGAGGAAATAAATTCGCTAAACATCAAATCGGCGCCATGGGATTTACACAGGCGTCGAAACGGCGGATCACTCACGTCTTCCATGGGTGCCAAAAGCAGCGGAAAATCGGGGAGTTCTATGGGGCCAATTTTAATCATCGTTCAAATTTGGGCCAAAATTACACTTTTTTGTCGGTTTGTTTTGGGCTGTGGGAAAACCAAATTATTAATGAAAAGTTTCCTTTATATTTGCAGCTCAAATGCAAAAGGGATTGCAGCAAATTGCCGCGCAATGCGAAAAGCCCGACCCGGAATGCAAAGCAGGGATTTGCCCAAAATAACACACGCATACACTCATGAAACACATTCGAAATTTTTGCATTATTGCCCATATTGATCATGGAAAAAGCACCCTCGCCGATCGACTGCTTGGCGCCACGCAAACCGTAACAGCCCGCGAAGAAAAAGCCCAATTGCTCGACAACATGGACTTGGAACGCGAGCGGGGAATTACCAT
>JALQWO010000387.1 GCA_023258655.1 Bacteroidia bacterium | reverse complement strand
AGCTCATTCAATAAGTGAATATATCTATCATCAGAAATACTTCCTTTTGCCTTTGCCATCTTCAAAGCCATCATTGTTAACACTGCCAATTGACCTGTAAATGCTTTTGTACTTGCAACGCCGATTTCGGGTCCAGCATGCGTATAAGCACCTGCGTGTGATAAACGAGCAATACTAGATCCAACTGCGTTTACTACACCAAAAATGAATGCCCCTTTTTCTTTTGCACTTTCTAATGCTACTAATGTATCTGCGGTTTCACCACTTTGAGAAATTGCAATAATTACGTCACCAGGATGAATCACTGGATTTCTATACCTGAATTCAGAAGCATATTCAACTTCAACAGGAATTCTACACAATTCCTCAATCATGTATTCGGCTACCAATCCAGCATGCCAACTTGTACCACAGGCAACAATCATGATACGAGAAGCTTTTGTTAATGCTTCTAAATGATTGTCCACGCCAGCCATAACAATTTGTTGTTGGTCTTGTAATAATCTACCTCTCAGACAATCAAAAATAGTAGCAGGTTGTTCAAATACTTCT
>JALQWO010000386.1 GCA_023258655.1 Bacteroidia bacterium | reverse complement strand
TCATGAAGCTGGATTCGCTAGTAATCGAATATCAGCATTGATTCGGTGAATACGTTCCCGGGCCTTGTACACACCGCCCGTCAAGCCATGGGAGTTGGGGGTACCTGAAGTCGATAACCGCAAGGAGTCGCCTAGGGTAAAACCGATGACTGGGGCTAAGTCGTAACAAGGTAGCCGTACCGGAAGGTGTGGCTGGAACACCTCCTTTCTAGAGCGAATTTTACAGTTTCTGATTAATCAGGAGTCGTTTGTTTGCTATTTCTAAATTCTTCGATAATTAAAAAAAGCTTCCCAAAACGAGCACAGTGCTTGTTCTACGAAACGGAGCAGGGCCATGCAGGGTAAGAGAGAAAGAATAAACTGCATAATAAAGTCCCGTAGCTCAGTTGGTTAGAGCACTACACTGATAATGTAGGGGTCAGCAGTTCAAATCTGCTCGGGACTACTTATAAGTATGTTTGTTTAACGAAACAAATAGATTTAAGATAAAAAAATGTAAGACATTATGAATTAATGTCTATTTTTTTCAGGGATTGTACCTTGATAAAGAAC
>JALQWO010000385.1 GCA_023258655.1 Bacteroidia bacterium | reverse complement strand
TAAAGCCGGTCTCAGTTCGGATCGCAGTCTGCAACTCGACTGCGTGAAGTCGGAATCGCTAGTAATCGCAGATCAGCAATGCTGCGGTGAATACGTTCCCGGACCTTGTACACACCGCCCGTCAAGCCATGGAAGCTGGGTGTACCTAAAGTCGGTAACCGCAAGGAGCCGCCTAGGGTAAAACTAGTAACTGGGGCTAAGTCGTAACAAGGTAGCCGTATCGGAAGGTGCGGCTGGAATACCTCCTTTTTAGAGCTTAATTATCTGGCTTGTACGCCAGATACATTACCGCTCGCTGTTTCCAAATACTTTCATTGTTTAGTTCTTAACTTAATGATACTGTAGTAATCCGCCCCGGCGGACTACGATCTCTAAATAGATCCGTAGCTCAGCCTGGTTAGAGCACTACACTGATAATGTAGGGGTCACCAGTTCAAATCTGGTCGGGTCTACAAATAAAGGTTAGAGGTTTAAGGTTTAAAGTTTAAAGTTGAGAGACTTCACAACTATAAACGGCTAACTGTAAACTGACAACTCTTCTGGGGGGTTAGCTCA
>JALQWO010000384.1 GCA_023258655.1 Bacteroidia bacterium | reverse complement strand
AATTGATTTGTGTTTTGAACGACAAACAATCCAAGGAAAAAATGGACATTTTGAGAGCAGTTGGTGCTGAGGTGGTAGTTTGTCCGACAGCAGTTGAACCAACTGACCCACGTTCATATTATTCTGTTTCAAGAAGATTAGCGACTGAAATTCCTAATTCTTGGTATGTGAATCAGTATGATAATCTTTCGAATCGACAAGCTCATTATGAGCAAACTGGACCTGAAATTTGGGAACAAACAGAAGGGAAAATAACGCATTTCGTCGTTGGTGTTGGAACAGGCGGAACGATTTCTGGAGTTGGTAAGTATTTAAAAGAGAAAAATCCAAATATTAAAATTTGGGGAATAGACACATACGGTTCCGTTTTCAAGAAATACAAAGAAACTGGAATTTTTGACGAGAATGAAATCTATCCTTACATCACCGAAGGAATTGGTGAAGATATTTTGCCTGCAAACGTTGATTTTGATGTAATCGATTTATTCGAAAAGGTAACCGACAAGGATGCTGCTGTTTACACACGAAGATTGGCTCGTGAAGAAGGAATTTTTGT
>JALQWO010000383.1 GCA_023258655.1 Bacteroidia bacterium | reverse complement strand
GTTTGTGCGCATTAAGTGCTGCGAAAAACTACTTATCACTTTAAACTAAGCACCCTATCCAACTAGGACAAAAGGGTTATTGTGTTAATAATTTAACAAACTCGTTAACAATTGGACTACCTGTAATACCTTTACAAACAAATCTCATGATATGGAAATAACTCCTGAAATTAAAGATCGCCTTGAAAAATTAAATGAAAAATACGCTTCACTTGGCCAAGATTTAGTATCCTATTTAGATGGTCTTTTATATGCAGATACGGTAAAATACTGGGACTACATTGAAGTAGACACCTTATTAAGTTTACAGAAACCCCGCACCAATTTTCCTGATGAAGTGATTTTCATCATGTATCACCAAGTAACCGAGTTATATTTCAAGTTAGCCCTGTGTGAATTCGAACAATTAGGAGCCAATCAATCAATAGAAGCAGGGTTCTTTATTGAGCGAGTATCGCGTATTAATAGGTATTTCGAAGCATTAATCAAGAGTTTCGAAATCATGATCAAAGGTATGGAAAGGGAACAATTTATGAAATTCAGAATGTCCTTACTTCC
>JALQWO010000382.1 GCA_023258655.1 Bacteroidia bacterium | reverse complement strand
AACCAGTTAAATACTTTAATAGCAGAAGGAACGGCAATCAATAAAGTTAATAATACGAAGATAGATCCTAAGAAAGGATTCAATCCAGTCACAAACATATGGTGCGCCCATACTAAGAAGGCCAAGGCAGCAATAGCGAATAAAGATCCTAACATCGCCATATAACCGAAGATAGGTTTGCGTGAATTGATAGACATAATCTCAGAAACCATACCCATCGCAGGTAATAAGATAATGTATACTTCAGGGTGACCTAAGAACCAGAATAAGTGTTGGTATAAAATGGCGCTACCACCTTCGTTAGATAATGCACCCACACCATTCACGAAAATATCTGACAGATAGAAAGATGTTCCAAAGTTTCTATCAAAAATTAATAAGATAAAACCAGACAATAATACAGGGAAAGATAATACCCCTAATACTGCTGTAAAGAATAATGCCCAAATAGTTAAAGGTAAACGAGTCATGCTCATACCTTTTGTGCGCATATTCAAAATAGTAGCGATATAGTTCAAACCTCCTAATAAAGAAGATACAACGAATAATGCCATCGCGATAAT
>JALQWO010000381.1 GCA_023258655.1 Bacteroidia bacterium | reverse complement strand
ACAAATGAGAAGATCAACAAGGCAATGGTTGCGAATATGGTGTTTCGGGGACGTTTGCCCTGTAACAAATATTTCACAACACGCTCATAGGCGTTTTGTACTCCGGGCCAAGTTTTTGTTTGGAATACCACAATTACATGGCGCAACCAATAGTGGTGCATCAAATACAATCCCAATAAGGTAAGCACAAAATTGCCAGTTCCAAAGCCACCCAAGAGGTAGCCCAATACCGCAACAATGCCCAAAACAAGGGTTGTGCGTTTGACACCGCGAGCCGATTTTTCTTTGTCTTCTTCTGCGTGCTCATCTTCCATGAAATCAACCGCAAAAACAGGGTTGATGATATAAGCCACCAACAAAGAGGCCAACAGCGTGATGATCAACGTTACAGGTAAGAAGAACATGAATTTGCCCACAATCCCTTTCCAAAAGGCCAAAGGAATAAATGGAGCCAGTGTGGTCATGGTTCCCGATAAAACGGGCATAAATACCTCTCCCGCAGCTTTCTTGGCCGCTTCTTTGATGGGTAAGCGCTCCTTGTGGAAGATTCGGTGTGTGTTTTC
>JALQWO010000380.1 GCA_023258655.1 Bacteroidia bacterium | reverse complement strand
AAGCTGGAATCGCTAGTAACCGCAGGTCAGCTATACTGCGGTGAATACGTTCCCGGGGTTTGTACACACCGCCCGTCAAGTCACCTGAATTGTCTGCACCCGAAGCCGGTGGCCTAACCGCAAGGAAGGAGCCGTCTAAGGTGTGGGGAGTAAGGGGGACTAAGTCGTAACAAGGTAGCCGTATCGGAAGGTGCGGCTGGATCACCTCCTTTCTAAGGATACTGGTCGCGGGTTTTTACTCGTAGACTTTGTCGAGTAGGCATAATCGCCATTATTGGTTCTCACAGAGCGTTTGATTCTTTGGATGCATTGTTGTCTGGGCCTTTAGCTCAGCTGGTTAGAGCGCACCCCTGATAAGGGTGAGGTCAATGGTTCGAATCCATTAAGGCCCACTTTTTGTCAGGTTGTTGTTTCCCTGGGGGATTAGCTCAGCTGGGAGAGCGACGGTTTTGCAATCCGTAGGTCAGCGGTTCGATCCCGCTATCCTCCATTTTCCCACCGGTATATCCGGTGGGTTTATCTTGTACTTTTCACAATTTCATATCTTCCGTTTGTTGGGTAATGAAT